>NZ_JBHWBW010000361.1:0-6752 GCF_042735675.1 Kitasatospora sp. NPDC059571 | reverse complement strand
GGCCCCCCCCGCGCCCGTCGGTGGGGCGGGCCCCCCCCCCCCCCCCCCCCGCGCCGCCAGCCTTCCGCTGCTGGAGGCCCCGGACGGCACGGTGGAGGAGATCGCGGCCGCCGTCGGCTTCGAGAGCGCAGCCACCTTCCGCCACCACTTCGGCCGCACCATGCGGACCTCCCCGACGGCCTACCGGCGGACCTTCGGCCGCGGCGCGGCATGACGGAGGGCCGCCGGCCCGTCGCGGGTCGGCGGCCCTCCGGCGTTGCGTACCGGGCCCGGTACGGCGGTTCGGGGTTCAGCCCTCCGCGCGGTCGGCGTTGGCGACGATCGCGTCGCGCAGCCACCGGGCCAGGCCGGGGGCGACCTTGTCGTACGTGGCGGTGAACCGGGGATCGGCGACGTACATCTCGCCGAGGCAGCGGTGCATCGCGTGCGGGCAGGCGTAGAAGTTGTCGCCGATGTGCCGGCGGTGCTCCTCGGCGAGTGCCGCGGCCTGCTCGGAGTCCGCGGCGACCCCCGTGGTGAACGCCTCTCCCAGGCGGGCGTTGAGGTCGTCCATGGCCTCCTTGATGCGCTGCCAGTCGGCCTTGGAGTAGCCGCCGGTGCGGCGCTGGGACTCGGCCCAGGCGTCGGTGCCGCCCCAGCGCTGCTCGGCCTCCTGCTCCCAGCTCTCCTGGTAGTCCTCCCCGAACACCTCGAACTTCTCCTCCGGTGTCAGCTGCATGCCCATCCTCTGTGCCTCCATCGCTCGTTCGACCGCCGCGGCGAGGTCCTGGAGGTGCCGGATCCGGTCGCCGATGAGCTCGCGCTGGCGGCGCAGGTGCTCGTGGGGCGGGACGGAGCGGTCGTCCAGTATGGCCGCGATCTCCTCGAGGGGGAAGCCGAGCTCCCGGTAGAACAGGATCTGCTGCAGCCGGTCGAGGTCCGCGTCCCGGTACCGGCGGTAGCCGGCCGGGGTGCGGCCGCCGGGCGACAGCAGGCCGATCTCGTCGTAGTGGTGCAGGGTGCGGACCGTCACCCCGGCCACCTTGGCGACCTGTCCCACCGAGTAGCCCATGGTGTCCTTCCCTCCTCGTCGCCTCCAGGCTCCGGCCTCACGGTGCGTGAGGGTCAAGCGCGTTCCCGTGCGAGTCTCCGAGTGGCCGGCACCCCGGCCGGGCCCGGCTTCGGCGCACCGGACAATTGTCGCCGCCCGGAGCCGCCGCCCACCATGGCGGCATGACGAATCCCCTGTTCAGGCGGCTGGCGGCCGAGGCGGTGGGCACCGCGGTGCTGGCCGCGGTGGTGGCCGGCTCCGGCCTCGCGGCGGGCGGGCCCGGCCCGGGTGGCGGCCGGCCGGCCGCCACCGTGCTCGCCCCGGTGCTGGCGCTCGGGATGCTGCTCACCCTGCTCGCGCCGGTGTCGGGCGCACACTTCAACCCGCTGGTGAGCATCACGGCGTGGTGGGCGCGGCGGCGGCAGGGCGGCGGGCCGGCCGCCCGCGACCTGGCGCCGTACGCAGCCGCCCAGCTCGCCGGCGCGGTGGCGGGCACGGCGCTGGCGGACGCGATGTTCGGCCGCCCGCTGCTGGCGGTGGCGCAGGCACCCGGGGCCGGCGGCAGGCTCTGGCTGGCGGAGGCGGTGGCGACCGGGGTGCTGGTGCTGCTGGTCGCGGGGCTCACCCGCAGCGGCCGGGAGCGGTACGCCCCCGCGGCGGTGGCCGCCTGGGTGGCGGCGGCCTGCTGGGGCACCTCGTCGGGGGCGTTCGTCAACCCGGCCCTGACCGCGGCCCGTTCGCTGGGCGGGGCGGTCGGCGGGATCAGTCCGGGCGCGGTGCCGGGCTTCGTGCTGGCCCAGTGCGCGGGGGCGGCGGTCGGGCTGGCGCTGGCGGCGGTGCTGTTCGGCGCCGGGGCGGCCCGGCGGGCGGAGGCGCCTGCGGTGGCCGGCGCCGGCGCGGCCGGGCCGGTGGACCGGGCGTGCGGGGCCGAACCGGGCGGGCTCCGCGAGCCGGTGGGCGGCTGACCGCACCGGGCGGGCCACCGGTCAGAAGTGCGGCTCGTGCTCGGCGTACGCGTGCATCCGCTCGCCCCGCGACGGCTCCGCGCGCAGGCCCCAGTCGCGCAGACCGAGGCGGACGGCGACCTGCCGGGAGGCGCTGTTGTGGGCGTGGATCCAGGCGATGAACGGCAGCTCGGGCGTGTGCGCCACGGCCGCCTCCCGGGCGGCCCGGGACAGCTCGGTGGCATAGCCGCGGCCCCAGTGCGCCGGGTCGAGCCGGTAGTAGAGGTTCCAGTAGCCGGGCGGCTGCCGCTGCGGGCCGCCGATGCCGACGGTCTCCCCGGTGCTGCGCAACCGGGCCGTCCAGTAGCTGAGGCCGTCGTCCTCCCAGCGGGCGACGGCGCGGTCTATCCAGTTGCGGGTGGTGACGGGATGGGCGTGCCGTCCCTCGGGGAGGTGGGCCCAGGTGCGGGGGTCGGAGTTGATCCGGTAGAGCTCCGCGAGGTCCTCGCGGGTGACGGCGCGCAGGTCGAGGCGGTCGGTCAGGACGCGGAACGGTTCGCCCGGTTCGCTCATCGGATCAGCGTACCCACGGGTCGGCGGGCGGCTCAGTCGGCGACGCCGCGCTCCGTGGTGACCTTCTCGATCCGCACCCGGACCAGCAGTTCGCCCGGGACGCCGTTGCGGGCCGCGTACTCCTCGGCCCGCTCCTCGCCCATGTAGCGTGCGGCGATCCGGCCCGCCCAGGCCCGCACCTCGGCAAGGTCGTCGGAGAGGACGGCCCGGCCCTGGACGAGGACGAAGGAGAACGGCGGGCGCTCGTCGTCCACGCAGAGCATGACCCGCGGGTCGCGGGCCAGCGTCCGGCCCTTGACCGTGTCGCGGCCGGTGTTGAGGACGAGGTCGTCCCCGTCCAGCAGGAACCAGACCGGGGCCACGTGCGGGCGGCCGTCGGCCCGTGTGGTGGCCAGTTTGGCGGTGCGGGTGCCGTGGGTGAGAAAGGCCCGCCACTCGGGCTCGGTCATCGGGGACATGGCCCCATCCTGGCCGGGCCCGGGGCGGGCCGCACGGGAATGCCGACCGTTCGTGCCCGGCTCAGTCGGCCGAGCCGTACCGGGCGAGGTAGCCGGCGAACCGGGCGACGTCCTGGTCGGACCAGTCGTCGAACCGGGCGGTGAAGGCGCGGCGGCGCTGCTCGGCGGCCTCGGCCAGCACCCGCAGGCCGTCCTCGGTGGGGCGCAGCAGCTGGCCCCGCTGGTCGTCCGGATCGGCCTCGCGGGCCAGCAGTCCCAGCTTTTCCAGGGCGTTGACCTGCCGGCTGACCGTCGACTTGTCGAGCATGAAGTAGGCGGCGAGGTCGGCGGCGCGGCAGCTGCCGCGCTCCTTCACCAGGTCGAGCATGCTGTAGGTGACCAGGGAGAGGTCGGGGTGCATCTGCGCGGCCTTCTGGCGGGCCCGGCGGGCGACCGCGGTGAGCTCGCGCTGGAGGGCCTCCAGCGCGGCGTCGCGGTCGGGCATGCGTGCTCCTTCTTCGGTACGGAGGTGGTGCGACCACCGTAGGCCGCCGACCGGGTCGGCCGCAGACCGCCTCCGCCGTCCTTGCCTGCGCGGCGGCCCGTCCCCCGTGCCGGGCCGCCCGCCGCCGGCTCAGAGCACGTCGGCGAGGTCGCGCAGCAACCGGGCCTTGGCCCGCGCGCCGACCACGGTCTTCACCGGCTCCCCGCCGCGGAAGACCATCAGGGTGGGCATCGAGAGGACGCCGTACGCCGCCTGGGTCTCGGGGTTGCGGTCGACGTCGACGGTGACGACGCGGAGCCGGCCGGCCTCCTCGCGGGCGATCTCGGACAGTACCGGCGCGACCATCCGGCACGGCGCGCACCAGTCGGCGGTGAAGTCGACCAGGACGGGCCCCTCGGCGGCCAGCACCTCGGTGGCGAACGTCTCGTCGGTGACCTCGTCGAGTCCGGGGACGACCATGCTGTGCTCCTCTGGCGTGGCGGGTCCGGCGGTGGCCGGAGCGGGTGCGGGTGCGGGTGCGGTGGATCGTGAACCGGCGGGCCGGGCCCGGGCGGGCGCTACGCGGGGCCGGTCGCGGCCGGTGCGGTGTGCGGTGCCAGCTCGCAGCGCGCTTCGGCGGGCCGCGGCCGCGGGGGGGGGGGGCGGGGCCCTGAGCGCGGGGCGCGCGGGGCGCCCGGGCCGGGCGGGGCGGCGGGGGCGCGGTGGGGCCGCGCCCGCTCCGCGCCGCGCGTGCGCCCGCGCGGGCGGGCGCCGCCCCGCGGCCTCCAGCTCGGCGCGGGCCAGCTGGGCGGCGACCCGGTCGCGGGCCGTCTGCAGCCGTTCCAGGACCTCGTCCAGTTCCGCGAGCTTGGCGCGGTAGACGTCCAGCGACGCCGGGCAGGAGTCGCCGGCCGGGTGGCCGGCCTGCAGGCACTCGACGAACGGCCGGGTCTCCTCCAGCTCGAACCCGACGTCCTGCAGAGTGCGGATCTGCCGCAGCAGCCGCAGGTCCTCCTCGTCGTACGCGCGGTAGCCGTTGCCGCTGCGCCGCGCGGGCAGCAGCCCGCGCGACTCGTAGTACCGCAGGGTGCGCGTGGTGGTGCCCGCTCGCCGGGCCAGTTCGCCGATCCGCATGCCGTCGACGGTAGACCTTGCCGCCGACGTCAACGCCAGAGCGGATCCGAGTCGGGTGCGCCGCCCTCCGGGCGCCCGGGACCGGCGGCCGGCCGCGAGAGCGGGCTGCCGGCCGGGAGCAGGTAGGTGACCAGCAGTTCCACCGGTTCGGCGCCCAGGTTGCGGCCGAGGTGGACGCGGCGGCGCCCGGCCGGTTCGACGAAGGCCGTACCGGCGGCGGCGGTGCGCCGGGTGCCGTCGGCCAGCAGGCGGGTGAGGGTGCCGGAGCGGACGACCACGATCAGCGGGCCGCGGTGGTAGTGCCATCCGGTGGCGGCGCCGGGCGCCAGGGTCACCTCCTGGACGGTGACCTCGGTGCGTCCCCGGGAGCGGAGAGCGAGGCCGGCCTCCGCGGTGCCCACTGCGAGCACCTGCCCGGCGACGCCGGGGTCGGCCGCGGGCCGTGCCGCGCTGCCGCCGTCGTGCCTGATGGTCACCGTGGCCCCCCGCCGGTCGGCTCATCCGTTGGCGCGTCAGATTATCTGACTAACCCGGGGCATCCATGAGGTCCACGATCGCCCGGTCGTCGCGCCGCACGGCGTAACGGACCCGGTGGACCGCGGCCGCCGGGCCGAACCGCTCGGTGACCAGGGCGAACGCCAGTCCACCGGCGGCGCCTTCGGCCCGCACCGTCCAGGACTCCGGCACCTCGGCGGTCCGGAACACCGGGTCGGCCGGGTGCTGGGCGGCCCAGGCGTCCAGCCGGGCGTTCAGTTCGGGTGTGAGCCGGTCGGCCCGCACCTCGGACGGGGTGTGGCCGGACTCGCCGAGGCCCAGCACGGCGTCCCGGTACGCAGCGACAAAGTCGGCCACCGGCGCGGTGGCGGCGTCGCCCGGTTCGACCGGATCACCGGAGGCGGCCGGGGCGGCGGCGAGGCAGCCCGCGGCGGCCAGGGCCAGGACGGCGGCGGACAGGGACCTCATCGGCGGCTCCTCGGGTCGCGGCGTTCCGCGCCCAGCCGAGCAGACGGTCGGGCGTCCGCGCACCGCGCCACGCCGACCCCGACGCCGACGCCGACGGCACCGCAGCACCGCAGCACCGCGCCGGCGGCGCCCGGCACGGCGCCGGTCAGACCACGCGGGCGGCGGCGTCCAGCGCGGCGGTGACCCGGTCGAGCAGCTGCCGGAGCTCGGCGATGTCGGTCGGCTCCACCCCGGTGGCCGCCAGGATCCGCCGCGGGACCTCCAGCGCCTTCTCGCGCAGCGCGACCCCGGCGGGGGTCAGCCGGACGACGACCGAGCGCTCGTCCTCGGGGCTGCGCTCGCGCCGGACGTGGCCGGCCGCCTCCAGCCGCTTGAGCAGCGGCGAGAGCGTGCCGGAGTCCAGGCGCAGGTACTCGCCGATCCGCTTGACCGGCAGCTCGCCGTGCTCCCAGAGGACCAGCATCGCGAGGTACTGCGGATAGGTGAGACCGAGCTCCCGGAGGGCGACCCGGTAGACGGAGTCGAACGCACGCGACGCGGCGTGCAGCGAGAAGCAGATCATCCGGTCGAGGCGGAGCAGCTCCTCGTCCGGGATCTGGGGCAGCGTGGTCATGCCTCCAGGGTAGCGGCACACGTTTTAGTTGTGCGCAATTGAATCGTGTGCTCTACTTGTGGTCATCGGGCGGCCCGGGTCAGGGACCGCCGACCTGAGAAGGGATGTGCTTGATGGACGCGCTCTACACCGCTGTCGCCACCGCCAACGGCCGCGAGGGCCGCGCCGTGAGCTCGGACGGTCAGATCGACCTGGCGCTCGCCATGCCGCCCGCGCTCGGCGGCAACGGCCAGGGCACCAACCCCGAGCAGCTCTTCGCCGCCGGCTACGCCGCGTGCTTCGCCAGCGCGCTGGGCCTGGTCGGCCGGCAGGCCAAGGTCGACACCGCCGACATCTCGGTGACCGCCGAGGTCAACATCGGCAAGGACGCGACCGGCTTCGGCCTCTCCGCGGTGCTGCGGGTCGAGGTGCCGGACACCCTCGACAGCGAGACCGTGCAGCTGCTGGTGAAGCAGGCGCACGAGGTCTGCCCGTACTCCAAGGCGACCCGCGGCAACATCCCGGTCGAGCTCGTCGTGGAGTGACCCTCCGGGCGGGGGGCGGAACGCGGCGGACCGCCGGGGCAGTGGTGCAG
>NZ_JBHWBW010000360.1:0-8218 GCF_042735675.1 Kitasatospora sp. NPDC059571 | reverse complement strand
ACCCCCCGCGCGGGGGTGGGCGGCGCGCCCGGGGGGCCCGGGGGCCCCGCGGGGGGCGCGGCGCGGCCCCGCGGCGGCGGGGCCCCGGCCGCGGCCGGGGCCCGGCCCCGGCCGGTGGCCGCCCCGGGGCGGACCGCCGGCTAGCCCGTCCGGCCCGGAAGCACGAGCCCCGACGGACCGTCCGGCGGCGGCCCGCGGAACGGTCGCCGGGCCGCGGCGGCCCTTGCGGTACCCTGAGCCCATGCGAACCGTGCGCCTGCTCCTTAGCCGGCCGCGCTGACCAGATCCGGCACTGAGCCGGAGTCGGCGTGGCGTCCCCTCCTGCGAGGGGTTTTTTGCTTTCCGGACGTGTTTGCGGTGCTGGTTCGCAGCCTGATGACGATGGAGCCCGAAGGACCATGAGCGAGACGACGACCCCTGCTTCCGGCGCGGCCGAGGCCGCTTCCGAGCCCTTCCGCTACGGTGCCGCGCTGGCGGCCGAGATCGAGTCCCGCTGGCAGGACCTGTGGGAGAAGGAGGGGACGTTCGACGCCCCCAACCCGGTCGGCCCGCTGGCCGACGCCTCGGCCGGCGACGTCACGGCCAGGCCGCACAGCTTCATCATGGACATGTTCCCGTACCCGTCGGGTGCGGGCCTGCACGTCGGCCACCCGCTGGGCTACATCGCCACCGACGTGTACGCCCGCTACCAGCGGATGACCGGCCACAACGTGCTGCACACCCTGGGCTACGACGCGTTCGGCCTGCCCGCCGAGCAGCACGCCGTCGCCACCGGCCAGCACCCCCGGATCACCACCGAGGCGGCCATCGCCAACATGCGCCGCCAGCTGCGCCGGCTGGGCCTGGGCCACGACTCGCGCCGCTCCGTCGCGACGATCGACCCGGACTACTACCGCTGGACGCAGTGGATCTTCCTGCAGATCTTCAACTCCTGGTACGACGAGGCGGCCGGCACGGCCCGCCCGATCGCCGAGCTGGTCGAGCAGTTCGTGTCCGGCGAGCGCGAGGTGCCGGGCGGCCGCGCCTGGTCCGAGCTGTCCGCCGTCGAGCGCGACGAGGTGCTGGGCGAGTACCGGCTGGCGTACTCCAAGGAGGTGCCGGTCAACTGGTGCCCCGGCCTGGGTACCGTGCTGGCCAACGAGGAGGTCACCGCGGACGGCCGCTCCGAGCGCGGCAACTTCCCGGTGTTCAAGTCGAAGCTGCGCCAGTGGATGATGCGGATCACCGCGTACTCCGACCGCCTGATCGCCGACCTGGACCTGCTGGACTGGCCCGAGGCCATCAAACTGCAGCAGCGCAACTGGATCGGCCGCTCCGAGGGCGCCCGCGTCGACTTCGCCGTCGCCGGCGGCGAGGCGATCACCGTCTTCACCACCCGCCCGGACACCCTGTTCGGCGCCACCTACATGGTGCTGGCCCCCGAGCACCCGCTGGTCGACCGGATCGTCCCCGCCGCGTGGCCGTCCGAGACCCACAACGACTGGAAGGGCGGCGCGCACACCCCGGCCGAGGCGGTCGCCGCCTACCGCGCCGAGGCCGCCGCCAAGTCCGACGTCGAGCGGCAGGTCGACGCCAAGGTCAAGACCGGCGTCTTCACCGGCGCGTACGCGACCAACCCGGTCACCGGCCGGCCGGTGCCGGTCTTCGTCGCCGACTACGTGCTGATGGGCTACGGCACCGGCGCCATCATGGCGGTGCCCGCCCACGACCACCGCGACTTCGCCTTCGCCCGCGCCTTCGAGCTGCCGATGCGCTGCGTCGTGCAGCCGACCGACGGCCGCGGCGACGACCCGGCCGCCTGGGACGACGCGTTCGCCTCCTACGACGCCGTGCTGGTCAACTCCGCCCACGACGACCTGTCCCTGGACGGCCTGGGCGTGGTCGAGGCCAAGGCCCGGGTCACCGCCTGGCTGGCCGAGCGCGGCATCGGCGAGGGCACCGTCAACTACCGCCTGCGCGACTGGCTGTTCAGCCGCCAGCGGTACTGGGGCGAGCCCTTCCCGATCGTCTACGACGAGGACGGCGCCATGCACGCGCTGCCCGAGTCGATGCTGCCGGTCGAGGTCCCCGAGGTCGAGGACTACTCGCCGCACACCTACGACCCGGACGACGCCGCCTCCACCCCGAAGACCCCGCTGTCGCGCAACGAGGCCTGGGTCACCGTGGAGCTGGACCTGGGCGACGGGCCGAAGACGTACCGCCGCGAGACCAACACGATGCCCAACTGGGCGGGTTCGTGCTGGTACGAGCTGCGCTACATCGACCCGGCCGACCGCGAGAAGGTCGTCGACCCCGCCAACGAGGCCTACTGGATGGGCCCGACGGCCGACAAGCCGGCCGGCGGCGTCGACCTGTACGTCGGCGGCGCCGAGCACGCCGTGCTGCACCTGCTGTACGCGCGCTTCTGGCACAAGGTGCTGTTCGACCTGGGCCACGTCTCCTCGGTCGAGCCGTTCCACAAGCTGTTCAACCAGGGCATGATCACCGCCGACGTGTACCGCGACGCCCGCGGCTTCCCGGTGCCCGCCGCCGAGGTCGAGGAGCGCGACGGCGCGTACTTCTGGCAGGGCGAGCCGGTCAAGCGCGAGGCCGGCAAGATGGGCAAGTCCCTGAAGAACGCGGTCGCCCCGGACGAGATCGCCGACGAGTACGGTGCGGACACCCTGCGCCTGTACGAGATGTCGATGGGTCCGCTGGACGTCTCCCGCCCCTGGGACACCCGCGCCGTCGTCGGCTCGTACCGCTTCCTGCAGCGGCTGTGGCGCAACATCGTCTCCGAGGACACCGGCGAACTGGTCGTCACCGACGAGGAGCCGGACGAGGCGACGCTGCGCGCCCTGCACAAGGCGATCGACGGCATCCGCGGGGACATGGCCGGCCTGCGCTTCAACACGGCCGTGGCCAAGGCGATCGAGCTGAACAACTTCCTGGTCAAGCGCGGCTCCACGCCGCGCGCCGTGGCCGAGCAGATCGTCCTGATGGTCGCCCCGCTGGCCCCGCACATCGCCGAGGAGCTGTGGCAGCGCCTGGGCCACCGCGAGTCGCTGGCCTTCGCCGACTACCCGGTCGCCGACCCCGCGTACGTGGTGGACGAGACGGTCACCTGCGTCGTGCAGATCAAGGGCAAGGTCAAGGCCCGGCTGGAGGTGGCCCCGGCCATCTCCGACGCCGAGCTGGAGGCGCTGGCCCTGGCCGATCCGGCGGTCGTCGCCGCGATCGGCGACGCGCCGGTGCGCAAGGTCATCGCGCGCGCCCCGAAGCTGGTGAACATCGTCACCGGCTGACGGCCCGTCGGCATCGCCCCGGGCCGGGCGTCCTCGCACGTGCTGCGGAGGGCGCCCGGCCCGCTGCCGTCCGCCCGCTACGCGGTGGGCGGCCCCTCCGTCGGCCCGTCCGTGCACCCGCCGTCGTGTGTCGGCCCGTCCGTGCACCCGCCGTCGTGCGTCGGCCCGCGCCCGTTCGGTGCTGCCGGACCGCCGGGTGCGGCGGCGTTCAGCCGGGCGGCGAGCCGGGCCACGTGCGCGACCAGCTCCGGCGGCTCGTGCACGGTGAACTCGAAGCCCAGCAGGGCGAGATGCACGGCCAGGCCGTCCAGCGAGTTGGAGCCGGCCCGCACCGTGCAGCTGTGCTCGTCCAGCGGCTCGACCAGGGCGGAGGTCGGCGACTGGCGGTCGGCGACCTCGTGCGCGGGCGCGCGGACCGTGCAGCGCGCCTGGTAGCGGTACTGCCCGACCGCGACCTCCCAGGACGTCCACTGCCTGATGTCGTCCTCCGGGGGCTCGCGGGGGACGAACCGCGGGCCGTGCGGCGGGGTCAGGGTCATCCGGTCCACCCGGAAGTTCCGCCAGTCCGCCCGGTCCGTGTCCCAGGCCACCAGGTACCAGCGGGTGCCCGAGTGCACGAGGCGGCAGGGCTCGGCGTCGCGGCGGCTCGCCGTCCCGTCGTGCGCGCGGTAGTCGAAGCGCAGCCGGTGGGACCCGCGGCAGGCCGCCGCGATCTCGGTCAGCGTCTGCGCCGCGACGGACGGACCGCGGCCCGGCACCGCGACCGTCGCCGAGGCCAGCGCATCCACCCGGTGCCGCAGCCGGCCCGGCATGACCTGGAGCAGCTTCGCCAGCGCCCGCACCGACGACTCCTCGATCCCGCCGACCGTGCCGCCCGCCGCCGTCCGCAGCCCCACGGCGACCGCGACCGCCTCCTCGTCGTCCAGCAGCAGCGGCGGCATCTCCGCCCCGGCCCCCAGCCGGTACCCGCCGGCCGCGCCGGGCGTCGACTCCACCGGGTAGCCGAGGCTGCGGAGCCGGTCCACGTCGCGCCGGACCGTCCGCGCGTCGATCTCCAACCGGGCGGCCAGTTCCGGACCCGGCCAGGACCGGCGGACCTGGAGCAGCGACAGCAGGCGCAGCAGGCGGGCGGAGGTCTCCAGCATGCGGGCCAGTCTGGCAGCCGCCGCCCGTGCGCCGGGGCGGTCCCCTGGGGTGCGCCGTGCGGACCGGGGCGCCCGTCCCGGCCCTGATTCGCCCCTGACCCCTCCCTGATCTCCTCCTGATCTCTGCCGGAACCGGGGCCTGAGCGTCCCGCTGCGGCCGGACGGCGGCTACCGTGGAGACCCCGGGGACGGCGCGAGGACCCGGTGGCGGAGCGGGCCGCTCCGGCGGCCGGCCCGGGTGGACGGCATGGAAGGTGGGGTCGGGATGGAAGCGCTCGGCGTGGTGATCGTGCTGATTCTGCTGTTCGGGGTGGCCGCCGTGGCCATGCTGGTGGTGGGCGCGGTGAAGGCCGGGAAGGCGGTCGCGACCAAGGTCGAACGGCACGAGGCGAACGCCCGGCGCGCCGTCGAGAACGCCACCCTGCGGGCCAGGACGTTCACCCGCCCCGGTACCCAGGGGCAGCTCGCCTCCGTCCGCCTCTCGCTGCGGACCTCGCTCGACGCCACCCGGCAGGTCCTGGAGGCCGGCCGCGCCCAGGACGGCCAGCTCGCCGAGTCCCTCCAGCTGCTCGACCGCCTGGACGCGCACGCCGCCGAGCTCGACCGTGAACTGCGCACCCTGGAACGCGAACCCGACGCCGGCCGGCTCGCCGCCAAGCTCCCCGAGCTGCGCGAACGGGCCGGGCGGATCACCCACTCCGCGGAGACCATGCGGTGGGCCGCGCAGGACCGGATGCGGCGCTTCGCCGACGACGAGCTGATGCGGCTCAGCAAGGAGTGCGAGAACGAGGCGGGTGCGCTCCGGCACTGGGACCGCGTCGACCGCGCAGCGACGGCTGCCGAGGAGGGCACCGGGGGACCGGGTGGTCCGGGGGCCGGTCCCGGGACGGCGGAGCCGGGCGAGGCCGGCCGGGCCGGCGCGGACCGCCAGGCGATCGCCGGCGGCCGGCGGCTGAGCGCCGAGGACGTGCTCGGACTCGCCGACCCGCTCGCCCGGCTCGCCGACCGGCTCCGCAAGCCCAACACCGGCGGCTCGTCGGCCGGCTGACCCTTCCGGCCGGACTGCGGGCCGATCGCCCGGGGGGCTGCCGGGCGGACCGCCGGGGCGGCGGAACCGGCCGGCGGGGTGCTCCCTGCGGCGAAACCGCGGCGGGCGCGCTGTCATCTGCGGCGGTCGCGGAGTAACCTCCGGCACATGCCCGGCCACCTCGCCCTTGTCACCGATTCCACGGCCTATCTGCCCCAGGACGCCGTCGACCGCCATCGGATCGAGGTCGTGCCGCTCAGCGTGGCCGTCGGCGACGAGGTCCTGGACGAGGGCGTCGAGATCTCCCCGAAGGACGTCGCCGAGGCGCTGCGGGCCAAGCAGCGCGTCACCACCTCGCGGCCCAGCCCCGAGACCTTCGCCGCGGCCTACCGGGCGGCCGCCGAGGCCGGCGCCACCGCCGTGGTGTCGGTCCACCTCTCCGCGGAGCTCTCCGGCACCTACGAGGCCGCGAAGATGGCGGCCGCCGACGCTCCCGTCCCGGTCGAGGTGGTGGACAGCAGGCTCGTCGGCATGGCGCTCGGCCACTGCGTCCTGACGGCGGCCCAGGCGGCCGAGGCCGGCCTCGGCGCGGCCGAGGTCGCGGCGGCGGCGGTCCGGCGCTCCGAGCTGACCAGCGGCTTCTTCTACGTGGACACCCTGGAGCACCTGCGCCGCGGCGGCCGGATCGGCACCGCGCGGGCCCTGCTCGGCTCGGCCCTCGCCGTGAAGCCGCTGCTCCACCTCTCGGGCGGCCGGATCGAGCCGCTGGAGAAGGTGCGGACCGCCTCCCGGGCGATCGCCCGGCTGGAGGAGATCGCCGTGGAGCACGCCGGTGAGACCGAGGTGGACGTCGTCGTGCACCACTTGGCCGCCGAGGAGCGCGCCGAACCGCTGGCCGAGCGGCTGCGGGCGCGGATCCCCAACCTGCGCGACCTCTCGGTCGGCGAGGTGGGCGCGGTGATCGGCGCCCACGTCGGGCCCGGTCTGCTCGCGGTGGTCGTCGCCCCGCGCTGAGGCGTTCGCCAGGTGCTGGGTGGCGCCGGGTTGCGCCGGGTCGGCGGCTGGCCTGCTGTCGCGGGACGTGCGGAAGCCGAACTGCGGAAGCCGAACTGCGGAAGCCAAACTGCGGAAGCCAAACGTCGAGGGGGCGGAATTCACCTCTGCGGGGGATGCGGGTTGTCCACAGGGGCGGGTTTTCCACAGGAATCTGCGCGGGGACGGACGGGGCCGGGGCGCTGCGTACCGTCCTCGGCATGAGGACGATCTTCCTGGGCGCCTCGCGGCGCCGAGAGACCACCGAGACCGTACGGCGAAGGCTCGCCGCCCTGTTCGCAGCCGCCCTGCGGGGCGGTCCGACCGATGCGCGCCACCGCGGCGACAGCGCCGTGCCCCCCGCCCCGACCGGGCGGGACACCGGGAGCGCCCCCGAGCCCGCCGGCCGCCCGGGCGCAGCGAACGGGCCGCCGGGAGGGGGCGGCGGGGTGCCCGCCTCCGCAGGTCCGCCGCGGGCGGCGCCGACTGGCCTGCGGATCCGCGACCGCCCCGGGCGAGGCAGGGCGGTCCGCGACGGCCCGGTGCCGGAGGGCTTGGTCCGCGACGGCCCGATGCGCGACAGGCCGGTGCGGGACGGGCCGACGGGTTCGGGCCCGGGAGGGGAGGCGGGCGCCGCGTTCGGTGCCGTGAGGCCTGGCGCAGCCGGCCCCTCGGCCGCCACTCTCCGTTCGGCCGCCGAGGCTGCGGCCGCCGCGGTCTCGGCGGTGTCCGCGGCCCTGCCCGGTGCCGACTCGGCCGTGGAACCGGGCGCGGGGGCCGGCGCGACCACGCCGACCGGAGCCAAGCAGGCACGCCGTACCCCCTTCGCCCTGCCCTCGGCGCTCATGCTCGACCGCAGGGCGGCGCTCGGCCTCGCAGCCTTGCTCCTCCTCGCCGTCGGGTACGCCGTCCAGCACTTCTGGCTGAACCGGCCCGAACCGGTCGCCGTACCCGCGGCGACCTCCACCGGGAGCCCGCCGGCCGCCTCGCACGGCCCGTCCGGGCCGCCGGGGGCGCCCGCCCCCACCGTGGTGGTCGACGTCGCGGGGAAGGTCGAGCACCCCGGCCTGCGCACCCTGCCGACCGGCTCACGCGTCGCCGACGCCCTGCGGGCGGCGGGCGGTGCCCTGGCCGGCACCGATACGGACGGCCTCAACCTCGCCCGGGTCCTCAACGACGGCGAGCAGATCCTGGTCGGCGCACCCTCCGCCCCGGGCGGTGCGGCGGGCAGCGCACCCGGTGCCCTGCTCAGCCTCAACCAGGCCACCCTCGAACAGCTGGACGCCCTGCCGGGCGTCGGCCCCACCCTGGCCCAGCGCATCCTCCAGTACCGCCGCCAGCACGGCCCGTTCAGGTCCGTCGACCAGCTCCGCGAGATCTCCGGGATCGGCGAGCGGAAGTACGCCGACATCAAGGACCTGCTGATGCCCTGACGCCCTGACGCCCTGATCCCCATCCCCTGACGGCCGGACACCCCGGCAGATCTGCCACACCTGCCACATCTGCCACACCTGCGACAGGAAGGAGAGCGCGCCATCACGCGCACCAGCGGCCGGCGGCCGTGCGGGCGGGAGCCGGGCGACCCCGGGCGCCGGGGCGGGCGGGGCGGCGGGGGCCGGGGCGGGGGGGGGGCGAAAGGCGGGGTTGATCCGGGGGGGGCGCGCGGGGGGGGGGGGCCGGCTCAGACAGACGGGGTGTGTGGGCGCGCCGCGGGGGGGGCAGAGGTTGAC
>NZ_JBHWBW010000359.1:0-8242 GCF_042735675.1 Kitasatospora sp. NPDC059571 | reverse complement strand
CGGGGGGGGCGCGCCCCCCCGCCCCGCCCCCGCGGGCGCCCAGCGCGGGGCCGCGCCGCGGCTCAGGGGGTCACCACGACCCGGGTGCCGGTCGGCGCGAAGTCCCAGATCAGCTGGCCGTCGGCGCGTGCCGAGCGGATGCCGCCGGTGTGCACCTTCGGGTCGGGCGCCGGGGTGGCGCCGTCCGTCGCGGCACTGAAGCCGAACACCACGCCGCTCTGCTGGCTGAACCGCACCACGTGCTCGATCTGCCGCCCGTCGGTGCCCTTCCCGGTGGCCGCCCGGCTGTACACGCTGTACGCGCCCGGGGTCGGCTCGACCGAGCCCGGGGTCACCGCGAACGAGGCCTGGATCTGCTGGTCCTTCTGCGGGTCGACCAGCCACACCCGGTGGGCGCCGATCGAGTAGACCACCCGGTAGCCGGTGCCGGAGGCGGCCGGCAGGGCCGGCGCCGTCGGCGCGGGGCCCGAGGACGGACGCGCCGGCCCGGGCTCGGACGCCGCGGGCCGCGAGGCGGCGGTGCGCGACTGGGCCCCCTCGGCCTGTACGGCCAGCAGCGCGACCGCGGTCATCGCCACCGCCGTCAGGCCGGTGACCACCACGCCAGGACCCATCCTCACCACGCACGCTCCCGCAGCTCGCTCCCGTGTGGCCCCATCGTGCCAGGTCCCGGCCGCCGGACCGGGCCGATCCGATGGTGTGTTCCCCTGGTCGGGACGGACCGGTCCGCCGCGGGCGCCCCGGAACCGGCCAGGTTGTCCTGCCAAGCCCGGACTGCGGGTCCTATCCTGGGGCCATGGACGAGACCGCCGGGCGCATCTCCGAATCGGCCGCCCGGGCCGCCGGCGACCTGCGGGTCGTCTTCGGCCGGCTCCGCCGCCGCCTGCGCGAGCTCCAGGAGCCGGGCGACCTGACCCCGTCCCAGATGTCCGTCCTCAGCCGGCTCGGCAAGGAGGGCCCCGCCTCGGCCAGCGCGCTCGCCGCCGCCGAACGGGTCCGCCCGCAGTCCGTCGCCGCCACCCTCGGCGCCCTGGAGGAACGCGGCCTGATCGCCCGTCGGCCCGACCCCGACGACGGCCGCCGCCAGCTGATCAGCCTCTCCGGCCCCGGCCGCGAGCGCCTGGAGGACTACCGCCAGGCCCGCGAGGAGTGGCTGGCCCGCAGCCTCCAGGACCGCTGCACCGAGGCCGAGCGGCACACCGTCGTCGAGGCGATGGCCGTCCTGGAGCGGCTCACCCGGCCCTGACCGCCGCACCCCCGGAGTCGGCCCGCGGGCCCCGGGCCCGGAGCCGGTCCACCGGGCCGCCCCTCGCGGTCTAACCTTGGACGCGTGCTGCTGCTCGCGTTCGACACCGCCACCCCCGCCGTCACCGCCGCCGTCCACGACGGCACCGCCGTCCTCGCCGAGTCCTACACGGTCGACGCCAGACGGCACGGCGAGCTGCTCCTGCCCACCATCGGCGACGTGCTGCGCACCGCCGGCGTCGACAAGCGCGAGCTCACCGCGATCGCCGTCGGCGTGGGCCCCGGCCCGTACACCGGCCTGCGGGTCGGCCTGGTGACCGCCGCCGCCCTCGGCCACGCGCTCTCGCTGCCCGTGCACGGCGTCTGCACCCTCGACGCGATCGCCCACCGGGCCCGCCGCGAGGGCGTCACCGGCCCGTTCACGGTCGCCACCGACGCGCGCCGCAAGGAGGTCTACTGGGCCTCGTACGACGCCGACGGCGCCCGCACCGCCGGGCCGTCCGTCGACCGCCCGGCCGACCTGGCCGCGCCCGGGCGCTCGGTCGGCGCCGGCGCCCTGCTCTACCCGGACACCTTCCCCGGCGCGGCCGGCCCCGAGCACGTCTCGGCCGGGGCGCTGGCCGACTTCGCCGCCACCGAGCTCGCCGCCGGCCGCGAGCTGCTGCCGAACGCCCCGCTCTACCTCCGCCGCCCGGACGCCCAGGTCCCGGCCGGCTACAAGGCGGTGCTCCCGGCATGACCGCGATCACCCTCCGGCCGATGCGCTGGTGGGACATCGAACCGGTGATGGAGCTCGAACTGCGGCTGTTCCCCGAGGACGCCTGGTCGCGCGGCATGTACTGGTCCGAACTGGCCGAGGCCCACCCCGGCGGGACCCGCCACTACACCGTCGCCACCGACCCGGACGGCGCCGTGGTCGGCTACGCCGGACTCATGACGATCGGCGCCGAGGGCGACGTCCAGACCATCGCCGTCGACGACCGGATCCAGGGCCGCGGCCTCGGCGCCGCCCTGCTCACCGACCTGGTCGAGGAGTCCGCCGCCCGCGGCTGCACCGAACTGCTGCTGGAGGTCCGGGTGGACAACCTGCGCGCCCAGCGGCTCTACGAGCGATTCGGCTTCCGGCCGGTCGGCGTCCGCCGCGGCTACTACCAGCCCGCGAACGTCGACGCGCTCGTCATGCGACTCGACCACCCCACGCACGATGCGAAGGACCCGAACAATGGCTGACGAACCGCTCGTCCTCGGTATCGAGACCTCCTGCGACGAGACCGGCGTCGGCATCGTCCACGGCACCACGCTGCTCGCCGACGCGGTCGCCTCCAGCGTCAACGACCACGCCCGCTACGGCGGCGTCGTCCCCGAGATCGCCAGCCGCGCGCACCTGGAGGCGATGGTCCCGACCATCCGGCGCGCCCTGGAGACCGCCGGCGTCAAGGCCAGCGACCTCGACGGCATCGCCGTCACCGCCGGCCCCGGCCTGGCCGGCGCCCTGCTGGTCGGCGTCTCCGCCGCCAAGGCGTACGCCTGGGCCCTCGACAAGCCGCTGTACGGGGTCAACCACCTCGCCTCGCACATCTGCGTCGACCAGCTGGAGCACGGCCGGCTGCCCGAGCCGACGATGGCCCTGCTGGTCTCCGGCGGCCACTCCTCGCTGCTGATGTCCACCGACATCACCAGCGACGTCCGCCCGCTCGGCGCCACCATCGACGACGCGGCCGGCGAGGCCTTCGACAAGGTCGCCCGGGTGCTCGGCCTCGGCTTCCCCGGCGGCCCCGTCGTCGACCGGATGGCCCGTGACGGCGACGGCAGGGCCATCGCCTTCCCGCGCGGCCTCAGCACCGCCAGCGACCCCGCCTACGACTTCTCCTTCTCCGGCCTGAAGACCGCGGTCGCCCGCTGGGTCGAGGCCAGGCGCCGGGCCGGCGAGGAGGTGCCGGTCGCCGACGTCGCCGCGTCCTTCCAGGAGGCCGTCACCGACGTGCTCACCCGCAAGGCCGTCCGTGCCTGCAAGGACAACGGCGTGGACCACCTGATGATCGGCGGCGGCGTCGCCGCCAACTCCCGGCTGCGCGAGATGGCCCAGCAGCGCTGCGACAGGGCGGGCATCGTGCTGCGGGTGCCCCGCCCGGGCCTGTGCACCGATAACGGCGCGATGGTCGCCGCACTCGGCTCCGAGATGGTCCGCCGCGGCCGCACCCCCTCCGCCTTCGACCTGTCCGCGGACTCCTCGCTGCCGGTCACCGAGGTGCACGTGCCGCACACCGAGTTCCACGCGCACGCGCACGAGTCGCTGCGGTGACCCGTGCCCTGATGTGGGAGGCCCGCGCCGCCGAGGGCCGGGCCGGCGACCTGGAGCACTGGGTGCGCGGCACCGCGCTGCCCGCGCTGCGCGCCGCCGCCCCCGACCGCACCGAACTGCTGACCGCGGACGGCGGCCGGGTCCTGCTGATCACCTGGTGGACGGGGTCGGCGGAGCCGGTCGGCGACCCGCCCGCCGAGCTGCTCGCCCGCCCGGTGCACCGCTGGTCCTTCACCTCCCGCCACGTCGAGTAGCGTGCGTTCCTGAGAGTTCGCTGAACACGGGTGGGGGCGCGCGGTGCTGAAGAGGTCTTGGTTCACGGCGGTGGGGGCACTGGCCCTCCTCACGGTCGCCAGCGGGTGCGGCGGGGCCCCCGCGACGCCCCGGACCCAGGCGCCGCCGCCCGGCAGCGCCGGCGGCAGCGCGCCCGCCCCGAGCGGCACCCCCAGCGGCCGGGACGCGGCCCCCGACGCCGCCGCCTGGTCGAAGTGGGGCCTCAAGCCGCTGCCCGCCGCACCGGCCGCCCCCGCCGACAAGCCGATCAAGCTGACCCGCACCGGCCAGGTCCCGGTCTTCAGCGAGGTGCCGACCACCGACCGGGTCGTCTTCGTGACGCTCGACGACGGCGCAGAGAAGGACCCGAAGTTCGTCGCGATGATGAACGACCTCAAGGTGCCGGTCTCGATGTTCCTGACCCGCGACCTCATCAGCGGCGACTACGGCTACTTCAAGCCGCTGCAGGCGCTCGGCAACCACATCCAGAACCACACCGTCGACCACCCGGCGATGAGCAAGGCCTCCCCGGAGAAGCAGAAGTCCGAGGTCTGCGACGACCAGAGCGCGCTCACCCGGGAGTACGGCACCGCGCCGCTGCTCTTCCGCCCGCCGTACGGCGACGGCGCCCACACCACCGCGCTCAACGCCGCCGTCCAGGCCTGCGGCCCGCGCGCCGTGGTGCTCTGGCGGGAGTCCATGCAGATCCACGACATGCAGTACCAGGCGGCGGACAAGAAGCTCCGGCCCGGCGACATCATCCTCGCCCACTTCCGCGGCCCCAAGGACCTCAAGGGCGAGACCATGACCCAGATGTTCGGCGAACTGCTCAGCCGCATCCAGGAGCAGGGCTTCGCGGTGGCCCGGCTGGAGGACTACATCGCCGCCCCGACCGGCTGACCCAGCATCATCAGCGGGCCGTGGTCGGTGCGGCTGAGGATCACCGTCACCTCGTGGGGGCCGCTCGGCTTCAGCTGCCGGCGCAGTTCCTCCGGGGTGATCGCGATCCCCCGCTTCTTGATCACCACGGTGCCGGCGCCCCGCTCCCGCAGCAGCGCCTTCAGCCGCTTCACGTTGTACGGCAGCGCCTCGCCGATCTCGTACGCGTGCGCGTACGGGGTCGGCACCAGCTCGTCCGAGGTGATGTAGGCGATCATCGGGTCGATCAGCCGCCCGCCCACCTGCTCGGCGACGTCCGCCACCAGCCGGGCCCGGATCACCGCGCCGTCCGGCTCGTACAGGTACCGCCCCACCGGGCCGGCCGCGGCGGGCCGGCCGGTCCCGGTGAGGCTGTGCCCGCCGGGCAGCACCGTCGCCCGGTAGGGCTGCGCCGCGCCGGTGCCGAACCAGAGCACCGCCTCCTTCACCTCGCCGCGGTCCGAGACCCACTCCGCCTCGGCGCCCTCCGGAACCAGCTCGTGCGGGATGCCCGGCGCCACCTTGAGCGCCCCGAACGGCGTGCCGCGGGCCGCGCCGATCGCCCAGGAGAGCGGCGGCGAGTACGCCTCCGGGTCGAACACCCGGCCCCGCGCGGTGCGCCGCGCCGGGTCGGTGAACACCGCGTCGAAGCCGGCCGTGTCGACCTCCGCCACGTCCGCGCAGCGCACCTCGACCAGGGCGGACAGGCCCAGCGCGTCCGCGTTGGCCCGCGCCACCGCGCAGGTCAGCTCACTGCGGTCGACGGCCAGCACCCGCACGCCGGCCCGGGCCAGCGCGATCGCGTCCCCGCCGATCCCGCAGCACAGGTCGGCGAGCGTGCGCACGCCCAGGTCCGCGAACCGGCGCGCCCGCCACTCGGCGACGCTGCGCCGGGTGGCCTGCTCCACGCCGTCCGGGGTGAAGTACATCGACTCGGCGTCGCTGCCGAACTTCGCCGCCGCCCGCTGCCGCAGCCGGGCCTGCTCGAAGGCGGCGCGGACCAGGTCCACCGGGTGGTCCCGGCGCAGCCTGGTGGCCAGCGCCAGCTCGTCCGACTCGCGGAATCCGCGCAGTTCGGTCAGCAGGGCCCGGCCCTCGTCGGTCAGCAGGGCCCGGAACGATTCGATCTCCACCCGGCCATTGTCCCGGTCCTCCGGGCCGGTCGCCGACGCGGTCGCGGCCGGCACCGCCGCCGCCCGGGCGCGAGGACGCGTGCGCGCCGCCCCGCGATTCTGCGAGCCACGCCGTTGGCACTCTGGTTGACTGAGTGCTAACGGCGGCCTATGGTCGTTCCTGGCACTCCCCCCGGGTGAGTGCCAATGCGACGGAGTGCGCCTGACCCCCGCGACGGCAGGCCTGCGGACATCGCCCTTCCCTGTTAGACAACCCCGTAATCTCCGAAGGGGAGCTCGGACGTGACCACCAGCAGCAAGGTTGCCATCAAGCCGCTCGAGGACCGCATCGTGGTCCAGCCGCTCGACGCCGAGACCACCACGGCCTCCGGCCTGGTTATCCCGGACACCGCCAAGGAGAAGCCCCAGGAGGGCGTCGTCCTGGCCGTCGGCCCGGGCCGTTTCGAGGATGGCCAGCGCCTGCCGCTCGACGTCGCCGTCGGTGACATCGTCCTGTACTCCAAGTACGGCGGCACCGAGGTCAAGTACCAGGGCGAGGAGTACCTCGTCCTCTCGGCTCGCGACGTTCTCGCCATCATCGAGAAGTAAGTCGTCACGGCACGCCCCGGAACCGCGTCAGCACTGACCCGGGCCGGGGCGTGCCCTTTGGTCCAACCGACGTAGAACCCCTGAGGAACGGGAACATGGCGAAGATCCTGCAGTTCGACGAGGACGCCCGCCGCTCGCTGGAGCGCGGTGTCAACAAGCTGGCCGACACCGTCAAGGTGACCATCGGCCCCAAGGGCCGCAACGTCGTCATCGACAAGAAGTTCGGCGCCCCCACCATCACCAACGACGGTGTGACGATCGCCCGCGAGGTCGAGCTCGACGACCCGTACGAGAACCTCGGCGCGCAGCTCGTCAAGGAGGTCGCCACCAAGACCAACGACGTCGCTGGCGACGGCACCACCACCGCCACCGTGCTCGCCCAGGCCCTGGTCAACGAGGGCCTGCGCAACGTCGCCGCCGGCGCCGGCCCGGCCGCCCTGAAGAAGGGCATCGACAAGGCCGTCGCCGCCGTCGCCGAGCACCTGCTCTCGGTGGCCCGCGAGATCGAGGGCAAGGACGACGTCGCCGCCGTCGCGTCCCTCTCCGCCCAGGACACCCAGGTCGGCGAGCTCATCGCCGAGGCGATCGACAAGGTCGGCAAGGACGGTGTCATCACCGTCGAGGAGTCCAACACCTTCGGCGTGGAGCTCGAGTTCACCGAGGGCATGCAGTTCGACAAGGGCTACCTGTCGCCGTACTTCGTGACCGACGCGGAGCGCCAGGAGGCGGTCCTCGAGGACCCGTACATCCTGATCAACCAGGGCAAGATCTCCTCCATCCAGGAGCTCCTCCCGCTGCTGGAGAAGATCCTGCAGGGCGGCGGCTCCCGCCCGCTGCTGATCATCGCCGAGGACGTCGACGGCGAGGCGCTGTCCACCCTCGTGGTGAACAAGATCCGCGGCACCTTCAACGCGGTGGCCGTCAAGGCCCCCGGCTTCGGCGACCGCCGCAAGGCGATCCTCGGCGACATCGCCGTCCTCACCGGCGCGACCGTCATCTCCGAGGAGGTCGGCCTCAAGCTCGACCAGGCCGGCCTGGACGTGCTCGGCACCGCCCGCCGCATCACCGTCACCAAGGACGAGACCATCCTCGTCGACGGTGCCGGCGACTCGGACGCGGTGGCCGGCCGCGTCGGCCAGATCAAGGCCGAGATCGCCGCCACCGACTCCGACTGGGACCGCGAGAAGCTGCAGGAGCGCCTGGCCAAGCTGGCCGGCGGCGTGTGCGTCATCAAGGTCGGCGCGGCCACCGAGGTGGAGCTCAAGGAGCGCAAGCACCGCCTCGAGGACGCCATCTCCGCCACCCGCGCCGCGGTCGAGGAGGGCATCGTCGCCGGCGGCGGCGCCTCGCTCGTGCACGCCGCCAAGGTGCTGGACGGCGGCCTGGGCCTGTCCGGTGACGAGGCGACCGGTGTCGCGGTCGTCCGCAAGGCGCTCGCCGAGCCGCTGCGCTGGATCGCCCAGAACGCCGGCCTGGAGGGCTACGTCATCACCTCCAAGGTCGCCGACCTGGAGGCCGGCCACGGCTACAACGCGGCCACCGGCGAGTACGGCGACCTGGTGAAGGCCGGCGTCATCGACCCGGTCAAGGTCACCCGTTCCGCCCTGGAGAACGCCGCCTCCATCGCCTCCCTGCTCCTCACCACCGAGACCCTCGTGGTGGAGAAGAAGGAGGAGGAGGCCGACAACGGTCACGGCCACTCGCACGGCGGCCACGGCCACTCCCACTGACGCACCGTCAGCCTCCCGGAGGCCCGGCCGCCCGCTCCCGCAGCGGGTGGCCG
>NZ_JBHWBW010000358.1:2603-8242 GCF_042735675.1 Kitasatospora sp. NPDC059571 | reverse complement strand
AGGGTCACACCCGCGGCCTGGCCGCCGCGCAGTGCCAGCTCCGCGGCCTGCGCGGCGCCGGTCACCCGCACCCCCAGCACGCCGAGCACCCCGCGGTCCAGCCGCGGCCGGCGCCCGGCGGCCAGCAGGTCGGCGCCGGCGTACGGGTTGTTGCTCACCAGGACGGCCTGCGGCTCGGTCAGCCGCTCGGCGCCCGCCTGCGCGGTCAGCCGCGCCCCCGCGTAGCCGACCAGCAGGTCGGGCAGGGCGGCGAGCGCCGTCGCCGTCTTGGCGTCACGGTACTCCGGCGACTGGACGATCTCCGCGTACACACCGAAGGAGACCGAGTTGACGAAGGCCCGGTCGGCCACCCGGCCCAGGTCGATCCGGAGCTCCTCGCCGTCGTGGAGCGCGTCCAGGCTGAGCGACGGGTCGGCCCGGTCCAGGCCCAGGTCCATCGCCAGGTGGTTGCGGGTGCCCGCCGGGACGACCAGGAACGGCACGCCGTGCTGCGCGGCGACGGCGGCCACCAGCGCCTGGGTGCCGTCGCCGCCGGCCACCCCCAGCAGGTCGGCGCCGTCCGCGAGGGCCTGCCGGGCGATCGCCGTGACGTCCTGTTCGGTGGACGTGTCCAGGAGGACGACCCGGGCGCCCAGCGCCTCGGCCTTCGCCACCAGGTCGAACCGGCCGACCTTCCCGCCGCCGGACTTCGGATTCATGATCAGCACCGGGCTGCGCAGCGGGCCGGCCGGCCGCGCCGGCATCGGCTTCGGCGGACGGGCCTGGTGCAGCGCCGCCCGTCCGGCGGCGAGCCCCGCCACCCACAGACCTGTCGCGGCGAGCACGGCGGGCCACAGGTCGTTGCCCGCGAACAGCGCGACCACGCCGACCGGGGCGCCGACCGCCAGCAGTACGCCGACCAGGCGCAGCAGACCGTGGTGCGCGAGCGCCCACCAGAGGCCGACCGCGGTCAGGGCCAGGCCGCCCAGACCCGCCAGGATCACCAGCGCGCCGGCCAGGCCGGTGTCGACCGCCAGGACGACGAGCGCCGCAACCACGCAGAGCACCGACGCCCGTGCCAGCAGCCGGGCGCGACCCCCGCCCCCAGGACCGGACCCGCCGTTCGTCATCCCGACCTCCCTGCGCCTGCACGGATGTGCGCCCAGCGAAACCCGGGCGGGTCGCGTCCGCGAGCCCGTTGCTGCAACCGGGTGGTGCCGGCTGCCCCGGCGCCCGTTCCCCTGGTGCCCGCCGGGCCGTCCGGTATGCCCGTCCGGGTGGGAGATCGGCTCGCGGCAGGTGCGCGGGCCCCGGATCGGGGAACACGTGGACCGTGCCTGGTGACAGCGGAACGGTGGTGGCCCGGGTCCGGCGCCGGACGCGGGACCCGGTCGTCCACCTGACGATCCGGGCGACCCTGGCGGCCACCCTCGCCTACGCGGTGGCGACGCAGTTGAGCAGCGAGCCGGCGCCGCTGACCGCCCCGCTGACCGCGCTCCTGGTCGTCCAGGTCACCCTCTACTCCACCCTCACCACCAGCATCCGCCGGGTGAACTCGGTGGTGGTCGGCGTGGTGATCGCGATCGGCTTCAGCTCCGTGATGGGCCTGTCCTGGTGGAGCCTGGGCCTGATCATCCTGGCCTCGCTGACGATCGGCCAGTTCGTCCGGGTCGACGAGTTCGTCAACGAGGTCGCGATCAGCGCGATGCTCGTCCTGGGGGTGACCCGGCTCGCCAGCCAGGCCTGGGACCGCGTCCTGGAGACGCTGATCGGGGCCAGTGTCGGCCTGCTGTTCAACCTGCTGTTCGCGCCGCCGGTCTGGGTCGACACGGCGGGCGAGTCGATCGAGGACCTCGCCCGGCGCGCCCGGCACCTGCTGCTGCGGATCGGCGACGCGCTGGGCGACCACACCCCGGTCGAGCAGGCGGCCGCCCGGCTGCACGAGGCCCGTGCGCTGGACCAGGCGATCGCCGACGTCGACGGGGCGCTGCGGCAGGCCGAGGACAGCCTGCGCCTCAACCCGAGGATCAGCGAGGGCACGCTCTCCCGGCTCGTCCTGCGCACCGGCCTGGACACCCTGGAGATCTGCGTGGTGGTCGTCCGGGTGCTGGCCCGCTCGCTGACCGACCTGGCCAAGCGCCGCGGCAGCGACGAGGCACTGTTCCCGCCCGACGTCGCGCTCGCCCTGGAGGAACTGCTCACCCATGTCGGCGGCGCCCTGGTCAGCTTCTCCGTCCTGGTCACCACTCAGGTCAGCCGGAGCGCCGAGGAGGCCGAGGAGCGGCTGGCCGCGGAACTCTCCGCCGCCTGGACCTGCCGGGAACGCGCCGCCCACATGCTGCTGCGCCGGGTGCAGGAGCATCCCGAGGCCTGGCAGCTGCACGGCGCCCTGCTGGCCGAGGTGGACCGGATCCTCGACGAGCTCGACCTGGAGCACCGCTCCCGGCGGCTGATGGAGGAGCTCGACCGGGCGTCCGTCGCCAACCGGGAGCGGTTCACCGCCTTCGGCCGGCTGCGCGGGGTGCTCCGCGGCGAGGGGCTGCGCCGCCGCGACCGCTGACCCGCGGACCGGTGGCCCGGGCACCGCCCGCGGACCGGGCACCCCTGCCGCCGACCCGCGGACCGGCCCGGGCGGTGCCGCTACGGTGGGCGCATGACCTCGGCACCGGTGTTCCGCGACGTCCCCGACGACCGGGGCACGGTGGTCCGGATCGGCCCGGTGCGCCGCGTGGTGTCGCTGGTGCCCTCGCTCACCGAGGCGCTGGCCGCCACCGCGCCCGGTCTGCTGGTGGGCGCCACCGACTGGTGCACCCATCCGGCGGACCTGCCGGTGGCGCGGATCGGCGGCACCAAGAACCCGGACGTCGCACGGATCACCGCGCTCCGGCCGGACCTGGTGGTCGCCAACGAGGAGGAGAACCGGGCCGTCGACCTCGCCGCGCTGCGCGCCGCAGGAACGGCCGTCTGGGTCACCGAGGTCCGCACCCTCGACCAGGCCCTCGCCTCGTTGGACCGCCTGCTGACCGTGGCCTGCGCGCTGCCCCGGCCGGCCTGGCTGGACGAGGCCGAGCGGGCCTGGCAGGCCCCGCCGCGGCCCGCCGGTCCGCCGCGCCCCGCCGTGGTGCCGATCTGGCGGCGCCCCTGGATGGTGCTCGGCCGCGACACCTTCGCGGGCGACCTGCTGCGGCGGCTCGGGGTGCACCAGCTGTACGCCGACCATGCGGAGCGCTACCCGGCCGTCCCGTTGGCGGAGCTCCGCTCCTGCGGCGCGCAGCTGGTGGTGCTGCCGGACGAGCCGTACCGGTTCGCCGCGGACGACGGGCCGGAGGCCTTCCCCGGCCTGCCCGCCGCGCTGGTGAGCGGCCGTCACCTCACCTGGTACGGGCCGTCGCTGGCGGCCGCGCCCGAGGTGCTGGCCGCCGCTCTCGCCGCGGCCGCGCCCGCGGCGGACTGAGCGGCGGTCAGCGACCGGCGTCGGTGCGCACCGCCGCCAGCTGCGCGGCGGCGCTGTCGAGCAGCATCTCCAGCGCCACCGGGTAGGCGCTGTCGGTCATCCGCCCGGCCAGCAGCCCGGCGGTGGCGGCGATGTTCGGGTGGGTCTCGGCGGGCAGCCGGGCGTACGTGGACTCCCACATCCGCTCGTCGGCCTCCCGCGCGGCGGCCGGGAGGGCGAGCGAGGCGGCGTCCAGGGCGGCGAAGGCCAGGCTCTGGTCGATGAACGCGTGGTAGATCCGCACGGCAGCCGCGTCCGGGAAGCCGGCGCCGCGCAGCACCCCGAGGACCGCCTCGTCGGCGGCCACCTCGCGGGCCCGGCCGGTGACCCGGCTCGCGGTGAGCACCGCGGCCTGCGGGTGGTCGAGGTAGGAGCGGTGGATGCGCAGCCCGAGCTCGCGCAGGTCGTCCCGCCAGGAGCCGGCCGCCGTCCAGCCGTCCAGGGCACGGCCGATCAGCTCGTCCCCGATGGCCAGGGTGAGCTCGTCCATGCCGGCGAAGTACCGGTAGAGGGCGCTGGGGTCGGCGCCGAGGGCCAGGCCCAGACGGCGGGCGGTCAGCCCGGCGCCGCCGTGCTCGCGGAGCATCCGCAGCGCGGTCTCCACGATCATCCGCTCGGAGAGCACCGCGCCCTGCCGGGTGGGCCGCCTGCGCCTGCGGTCGGCCTCCGCCACCACCTGTTTCGCCACCGGCCTGCTCCTTCGCCCGCGCGAGCCTTATGCCAACGCCATTGACGTTACCAGGTGGCGAGGAGTTGCATCGGTCCCACGGAGGCGAGAGCCTCGGAACGGAAATGAGGTCACCATGCGCGTACTCCTCGTCGGTGCCGGCGGTGTCGGCACGGCCATCACCCGGATCGCGGCCCGCCGCGACTTCTTCGAGCACATGGTCGTCGCCGACTACGACCTGGCGCGGGCCGAGGCCGCCGTCGCGGCCCTCGGCGAGGCGGGCGCCCGCTGGCGCGCAGCGCGTCGACGGACCGGGCGCAGGTCGTCGCGCTGCTCACCGAGCACCGCTGCGACGTCCTGCTGAACGCGACGGACCCGCGCTTCGTGATGCCGCTGTTCGAGGCGGCGCTGGAGGCGGGCGCCGACTACCTCGACATGGCGATGTCGCTGTCCGCCCCGCACCCGGAGCGCCCGTACGAGGAGTGCGGGGTCCGGCTCGGCGACGGGCAGTTCGCGCAGGCCGAGCAGTGGGAGAAGGCGGGCCGGCTGGCGCTGGTCGGCATGGGCGTGGAGCCGGGGCTGTCCGATGTGTTCGCCCGGCACGCGGCGGACGAACTGTTCGACGAGATCGAGGAGATCGGGATCCGCGACGGTGCCAACCTGACCGTCGAGGGCTACGACTTCGCGCCGTCCTTCAGCATCTGGACCACCATCGAGGAGTGCCTGAACCCGCCGGTGGTCTGGGAGAAGGACCGCGGCTGGTTCACCACCGCGCCGTTCAGCGAGCCGGAGGTCTTCGACTTCCCCGAGGGCATCGGCCCGGTGGAGTGCGTCAACGTCGAGCACGAGGAGGTGCTGCTGGTGCCGCGCTGGGTCGACGCCCGGCGGGTGACCTTCAAGTACGGGCTGGGCGACGACTTCATCGGCAAGCTCAAGACCCTGCACGCACTCGGCCTGGACAGCACCGCACCGGTGACCGTCCGCAGCGGTGCGGGCACCGCCGAGGTGTCGCCGCGCGACGTGGTCGCGGCCGTGCTGCCCGACCCGGCGACGCTGGGCGACCGGATGCACGGCAAGACCTGCGCCGGCACCTGGGTGAAGGGCGTCAAGGACGGCGCCCCGCGCGAGGTGTACCTCTACCACGTGGTCGACAACCAGTGGTCGATGCGCGAGTACGGCTCCCAGGCCGTGGTCTGGCAGACCGCCATCAACCCGGTGGTCGCGCTGGAGCTGGTGGCCGCCGGCACCTGGGCGGGCTCGGGCGTGCTCGGCCCGGAGGCGTTCCCGGCCCGCCCGTTCCTC
Source organism: Kitasatospora sp. NPDC059571 (assembly GCF_042735675.1). NCBI lineage: Bacteria > Bacillati > Actinomycetota > Actinomycetes > Kitasatosporales > Streptomycetaceae > Kitasatospora > Kitasatospora sp. NPDC059571. Next base: position 2,801 of record NZ_JBHWBW010000358.1, on the reverse strand, counting down.
GACCTGCTCACCGCCTACGGCTCGCCGTGGGGCATCCGCGAGCAGTGAACGGCGCGGGTGGGACCGCCGGCGCCCCGGCGGCGCCGGCGGGGCCCCCCGGGAGGTCACCGGGCGGCCCGGCCCGGGCGGGCGCGTTTAAACAACAGACGCGGCCCCCGAGAGTGGGGGGGGTTTTATCGGGGGGGGGCGGGGTCTTAA
>NZ_JBHWBW010000358.1:0-2593 GCF_042735675.1 Kitasatospora sp. NPDC059571 | reverse complement strand
CTCTTCCCGCTTGGGTGGGGGGGTTGGTTTTTTTTTAAACCCCCCGGGGGGGGGGCCCGCCGGGAGCTGGCGGGGGGGGGGGGGCCCCCGCGGGCGCGGGGGGGGGCGGGGCGCTCCGCCCGGTCAGGACAGCGGGCGGCAGAGCAGTGCGTCCGGCGCTCCCGAGGAGCCGATCCGGGTGGTGAAGGCGATGCCTGCCGCGTACTCGCCCGGCGCGCACTGGCCCTTGTAGGCGCCGGACGCCCAGTCGCCGCCCGGGGCGCCGGCCGGCCGGTTGTCGCCGCGGTCGAACCAGACCGTCCGCCCGGCGCCGCCGAGCGGGGTGCGGGCGGCTGCGCACAGCGCGGCCGAGGTCCGGGCGCCGCGCACGCCGTAGCCGATCAGGAAGCTGCCCGGGGCGCACTGGAGCTTGGTGTAGCCCGACGCCCAGTCGCCGCCCGCCGGCACGTACCGCTCGTCCCGTACGACCTCGGCGTCGCCGGTGGTGGCGCGCAGCCCGCCGAGCGCCCCGGTGTCGGTGCACAGACCGCGGCCCTGGGAGTGACTGAGGCCGGCCAGCCGTTCGCCGTCCGGGCAGACCGCCTTGCGGGCGCCGCTGTCCCAGTCGCCCTGGGCGCGGACCCGCAGCGACTCGACGGCGTCGCGGTGGTCGGTGCTGAGCTGGTGCCAGGCGGCCACCGCGGGCACCGGTCCGGTCCGGGAGGGGGAGTCCTGCAGGTGCTGCCAGGCAGTGGCCCGCCAGTCCGTACCGTCCAGCAGGCCCGAGCGGGCACCCGACGCGTCGTAGCGGAGCAGCGCCCAGGAGTCGCCCTGGCCCGCGTCGCCGCGCCAGCCCACCAGCGGCCAGTACGCGAAGTCGGTGTCGGAGTCGGCCAGGTCGTCGGTGAGCGCGGCGAACCAGGCGCGCGGCGCGGCCCCGGTCTCGTCGGCGCCGATGCCGAACTCGCTCACCCACACCGGCGCGGTGAAGTGCTGCCCGCCCTCCGCGGCCACGTACAGCGCCTCCTGGTACAGGGCGTCGCGCAACTGGTCGCGGGTCAGGTCCTGGTAGCGCGCGTCATGGGTCTCGCCGAGGCCGGTCGCGCCGCTGTGGTTCGGGCCGGTGTAGCCGTAGAAGTGCGCCGAGTAGACCAGCTTGCCGGAGGCGACCAGGGTGTGGGAGAGGGTGCGGACGGGGGTGAGCAGCGGTCGGCCGTGCGGCAGTCCGTCGGCGGGGATGCCCGTCCAGTTGATGCCCTCGATCACGATCAGCAGGTCCGGCGAGCCCTCGGTGAGGATCCGGTCGCCCGCCTCCTGTGCGGCCGCCTGCCAGTCGTGGCCGTCGCCCAGGCCCCAGTTGGGGTCGTCGAACACGTCGCGGCGCACCTCGTTGTACAGGTCGGCGCCGACCACCCGCTTGTTGTCGCGGTATCGGCGTGCCATGAACACCCAGTCGTCCTCCCACTGCTGGGTGCTCTGGCTGCTGTTCCACCGCTCGTTGCCGTCGACGCCGCAGCACCAGCGGCTGGTGTTGGTGTGGTTGTTGAGGATCACCGCGAAGCCGTCGCCGGTCAGTGCGGCGACCACCGCGTCGTACACCTGGAGCGGTGTGCGGCCGCGCAGTTGCGGGTTGGCGGCGACCGCGGCGTCCGGCACCGGCGCCGTCCCGTGCACCATCGCGTTGGAGAACGGCAGCCGGATGCTGTTGAGACCGAGGCGGTGGAAGTCGGCGAGCAGGACGGCCAGCGGCGCGCGGTCCAGCCCGATCGGAATGCCGTACGAGTCCTGCCCGGCATGGTGGTTCGCCGGGTCGGCGGCGTCGCCCGACCCCGTCCAGGAGCCCTGGGCGCCGTCCCAGTTGCTCGACCTCAGCCGGAAGCGGTTGCCGTCGGCGTCGACGATCCAGCGGCCGCGGGTGGACAGCGGCGCCGTCCAGCCGGGCGCCGAGGCGGCCGCCCGCGGTGCGGCGCCCGGCGCCGCCGAGGCGGCCTGCGCACCGGGCGGCCCGACGATCGGCGCCAGGGCGGCGAGCAGGACGAGGAGGGCCGTGCCGGGTAACCGGCGCCCGGCGGGCGGCCGGGACTGCGAAGGAGAGTGGGACGGCGGATGCGACATGGGACCTGCCAGGGCCGGAGGTGGGGGAGCGGGGTCGGAGGAGGTGCTTCCCGGCCTGACGCACCGTCAACCGCTGTCCGGTACATGTCGTCCACGACCCTCCGGGGCCCGCGGGAACGGTCGGACGGCGGGCCGTCGCACGGCGCCGGGTGTGGGCGGGGAGCGGTGGACGGAAGGGGCCCGCCGGGGCTGGTGCGACTGATGTGATCCTGACATGATGCCGGATCAGAAAGTCCGTACGGAGTTCGAACCGATCCGCACCCGAAGGAGCCACCATGCCGACCACCGCCGAGCAGGTCCGCGCGCTCAAGGACGAGGACTTCCGCCTGGGCCTGGGCCAGGGGTACGAGCTGCACCCGGCCGGAAACCCGGCCGACGAGGTGTACACCTCGGCCTCGCTGCTCAACAACACCTGTCAGTCCGTGGCGAGCTGCGCCCGCGTCTGCAGCTTCTGACACCCCGACCGGGGGGGGGGGGGGCGGGGGGCGCCGCCCGGGCC
>NZ_JBHWBW010000357.1:0-8305 GCF_042735675.1 Kitasatospora sp. NPDC059571 | reverse complement strand
CACGCCCAGCGCGGCTCGTGTTCGTGGCAGCCGTGGTCCACCGGCACCGGTCGTGGGGGGCCGCCCGCCCCGGTGCCCGGCCGGCCCGCGCCGCCACCCGGCCGGGGCGGGGCCGTACCTGCGAAAAGAGCCGTTGAACCGATCGGCCGCACCCTGCGTGTATGCGGTGACATATCCCGACGGAGGAGTGGGCGGATGGCAGGGACACGATCCAGCGCCCGGCAGGGTGCGGCCGACGAGGCACTGATCCGGACCCTGTACGAGGAACACGGCGGGGCGCTGCTCGCCTACGCGATCCGGCTGACCGGCGACCGGGCGGCCGCCGAGGACGTGGTGCAGGAGACCCTGATCCGCGCCTGGCGGCACCCCGAGGCGCTGACCGAGGCCCGCGGGTCGGTCCGCGGCTGGCTGCTGACGGTGGAACGGAACCTGATCACCGACCGGTTCCGCGCCAGGGCCGCCCGCCCGGCCGAGGTCGCCGAGGTCTCCGAGGCGATGGCGACCGTACCCGTGCAGCGCGACCACGCCGACACCGTGGTGGAATCCCTGGTGATGATGGAGGCGTTGGAACAGCTCTCGCCCGACCACCGCGCCGTGCTCGACTCCATCTACTTCCAGGGCCGCTCGGTCGCCGAGGCCGCCGAGCAGCTCGGCGTCCCCGCCGGGACGGTCAAGTCCCGCGCGCACTACGCGCTGCGGGCATTGAAACAGTCGTACGCGGGCAGGACGGGGACGTTGAAGGGAGCGGTCGCATGAGCACCGGGCAGCACGATCAGAGCGCCGACCTCCTCGGCGCCTACGTCCTCGGCGCGCTGGAACCGGACGAGGCGGGTTCGGTGGAGCAGCATCTGCTCACCTGCGCGCCATGCCGGAACGAGGTGGCCGAGATGCAGGACCTGGAACGGATGCTGGGCGAGGTGCCACCCGAGCTGTTCATGGAGGGCCGCCCCGAGGGCGGCGACCTGCTGCTGCAGCGCACCCTGCGGCAGGCCCGCTCGGAGCGCGGCGCGCGTCAGCGCCGGCGCTGGGCGGCGGTGGGCGCGGCGGCCGCGGTCGTCGCGGCGGCGGTGCTGGGCGGCGGGGTCCTGCTGGGCAGGGCCACGGCGCCCGACCGGGCCCCGGTCGCAGTCGGCCCGGCGCCGTCCGGCGTCGCCTCGCCCCCGGCGGGAGCACGTACGGCCTCACTGACCGACCCCGGGACGGGCGCCCGGATGGCGGTGACGATGACCCCGGCGGCCGGCTGGGTCCGGGTGAACGCCGCGGTCGCCGGGATCCCCGCCGGCCAGCGCTGCCACCTGGTGGTCAACGGCCGCAGTGGCGCCAGGGTGGACGCGGGCAGCTGGCTGGTCTCCCCGGCCGGCGCGAAGACGGGCACCAAGCTGGACGGGTCCGCGCTCGTCGCACCGGCCGACGTCGAGTCGGTGTCGGTCGTCAGCGAGTCCGGGCAGACCTTCGTGACGGTGCCGGTGTAGGCGGCCCGGACGGGCGGCGGCGCCGCGCGGGGACAGCGCTCCCGCAGGTGCCGCCGACCGCCGCCGGAGCCGCGAAGTACGCAGCCGCACAATCGAGGTGATGGACCGGCAGGACCGTTCGGCCCTGGCTACGCTGCGATCCATGATGATCAAGGCTGTGGTGTTCGACGTCGGCGAGTGCCTGGTGGACGAGACGAGGGAGTACGGCACATGGGCGGACTGGCTCGGCGTACCGCGGCACACCTTCGTCGCCCAGTTCGGCGCGACGATCGCGCAGGGGAGGGATTACCGGGAGACCTTCCAGGTGTTCCGGCCGGGATTCGACCTGGACGGCGAGCGGGCGAAGCGGGCCGCCGCCGGCCGGCCGGAGACCTTCGGGGAGGAGGACCTCTACCCGGACGTCCGGCCGGCGCTCGCCCGGCTCCGCGCCGACGGCGCCTGGCTGGGGATCGCCGGGAACCAGACGGCACGCTCCGGCGCCATCCTGCGGGACCTGTTCGCCAAGGACGTGGACCTGATCGCCACGTCCGAGGACTGGGGCGCCGGCAAGCCCGACCCGGCCTTCTTCGAACGCATCGCCCTGGCCGCCCCGGTGGCACCGGGTGAACTCCTCTACGTCGGTGACCGCCTCGACAACGACGTCCTGCCGGCGCTGTCCGCCGGCATGCGGACGGCGCTCATCCGCCGGGGGCCGTGGGGCTGGATCCAGCGGCACCACCCGGCCGCGGCCAGGTCGACCTTCCGCATCGACTCGCTGGCCGAACTCGCCGACAAGGTGGCGGCGTTCAACGCTGCAGTGTGCTGATCGTCGAGGACCAGCTGTACAGCCGGTCGTCGACGCGCCGCACGTCGGCGCGGTCCTGCCACTCGGTGAGCGCCCGCCGCGCCTCCCGGACCCGCTCCATGCCGGTGGCGTACCAGGTCACCGCCAACTGGTCCAGGGACTGCTCCAGGCGGGCGCAGGCCGCCTCCACCCGGCCGGACCTCGCCTCGACCATGGCGAGGTCCCCGAGCACCACGCTGCGTTGCTTGCGGTCCGAGGCGGGCAGCGCGTCGAGGACGCCCTCCAGGGTCGTCCGGGCCTGCGGGAGATGACCGGCGGCCAGCTCGGTGTTCCCCTTGAAGGCGGCCAGCCGCACCGGCGAGAACCAGGTGAACCAGGCCGGGCTCGGCGGCCGTTCGGCGCCCTCGGCGAGGACGTCCTCGGCCCGGCGGAGCATGGCCAGTGCCGCGCGGTGGTCCCCGCAGCGGGTGAGGCACTCGGCCTCGACGGCGTCCAGCCAGGCGAGCAGGTCGGCGGAGGCCGGGCCGCGCCGGGCGTACGTCCGGGCGGCCTGCATCCGCTCCGCGGCGTCCTCGCGGCGACCCGCCCAGCCGGGGACGAACGCCAGGTGGGCCAGGATCGCGGCGCCGAGGAGCGAGTCGTCCGCCTCGCCGGCCGCCTGGAGCGCCCGGAGGTAGGTGCCGTCCGCCTGCTCGGGTCGGCGCAGGTCGAAGAACTGGATGCGGGCCGCGAGCAGCAGCGACTCGGCGAGGGCGGCGGCGAGGATCCGGCGGGCGACACCGGTGGTCTCGCCGAGCAGCGCCGTGCCGAGGACGGCGTGCTCGGCGACGGCCTGGTGCAGCGTTGCGGGTGCCACCGACCAGTACATCCGCCGGTGCGCCTCGGTCACCACCGCGTAGTCGGAGCCGATGGTGTCCGGCTGGGTGCCGGCGGTGCGCGGCGACGGCAGGGCTGCGCGCACCGGTGCGGCGGCGACGGCGGGCAGCGGCGGGACGGCGTCCGGCGCGGTGCCGTGGCCGTCCCACGGGGCGCGGAAGCCGAGCTGTTCGACCGGCAGCCGCAGCACGTGGACGAGCAGCCGCTGGTAGTCGGCGCGGGGCCACCCGGGGGTGTCGGACTCCCAACGGGCGATCTGCCGCGGGCTGATGCCCACGGCTCCCATGCCGAGCTCGCGGCCGGCCTGCCGCAGGGCGAGCAGGAGCGCTCGCTGGCTGCTGATGCCGGTGGCCTGCCGGGCGGCCTTGAGGGCGACGTTTCCAGTGGAGCGGGTCACGGACACCTCCCGGAGTGACGGTGTCCCAACGGTAGCCCTGAACATGCCGTTTGGGGAGGACGGGCTGCGCCCGAGCCCGGTAGCGGCACCGAAGAGGCAGTCAAACGGCATGGGCGCGGCATTCAGGTCGCGGGCCGGAGGACCGACGATGTCCTCATACCGCACCGGCGGGTGACCGTCCACTGCGCACCGGAGGAGGAGGGGCAGCCATGTCCGAGCTCGACCCGCTGCTTCAGCAGACGCACCTCACGGAGGATCAGGCCGCGGGGCGGGCCTGTGTCAGCCAGACCTGCGAGACCCCGGGGGCCAGCCTGACCGTCGAGGAACAGCTCACCGTCCGGGTCGACGGCGTCGTCCGGGTGCTGCCGGTCCGCCGTTGCACGCCCTGCAGCCTCAAGCAGCGCGGCTACGTGGTCATCGCCAGCAGCGACCGCGGCGGCATCCGGCCGACGGGGTCGGCACCCGACCGCCCGGGCGGCACCTGAGGGCGCCCGACCGCGCCCCCTGGACGGGAGGCCCGGCCGCAGGCGACAGTGGGCGTCGGCGTCCGCCGGCATCCGGTCGCGGCGCCGTACCCCGGGAGGCGCCGTGACCATCCACCACCTCGACTGCGCGAGCATGGCGCCGGTCGGCGGCCGGGCGCTGCTCGGCGCCGGCGGCCGGCTGACCGGCCGGCTCGTCGGCCACTGCCTGCTGGTCGAGACGGACGGCGGCCTGGTCCTGGTCGACGCCGGGTTCGGGACGGCGGACGTCGCCGAACCGGGCCGCCTCGGCCGGGCCTTCCGAGCGGCCACCCGGCCGCGGCTCACCCTCGAGGGCACCGCCCTGCAGCAGGTCCGCGCCCTCGGCCACGACCCGCGGGACGTCCGCCACATCGTCCTCACCCACCTCGACCCCGACCACGCGGGCGGGCTCGCGGACTTCCCGCAGGCCGAGGTCCACGTCTTCGCGGACGAGTTGTCGGCCGCCCGGGAGCTCGCCACCCGCGGTGAGCGCGACCGCTACCGTCCGGCGCAGTGGGCGCACGGCCCCCGCTGGGCGGAGCACCGGACGGCGGGGGAGTCCTGGTTCGGCTTCGAGGCGGTCCGTCCGCTGGCCGGCACCGCGCCCGACGTGCTGCTGATCCCGCTCCGCGGCCACACGCGCGGGCATGCGGCGGTGGCCGTCCGCCGCGGCGGCACCTGGCTGCTGCACTGCGGCGACGCCTACTTCTCGCACACCGAGATCGACCCGCTCGCCCCGCACTGCCCGCCCGGCCTGCGGGTGTTCCAGCGGCTGATGGCCGTCGACGACCCGGCCCGGACGCACAACCGGGAACGGCTGCGCGACCTGCTCCGCACCCGCCCCGACGAGGTCGTGCCGTTCTGCTCCCACGACCCGCACGAGTTCGACCGGCTGAGCGGGGCGGCGGAGCCGGACGCGGTGGACACCGCGCACCGCCCCGCACGCTGAGGCCCGCCGCCCCTCGGGGACGGCGGGCCCTGGACGACCGCTCAGCGGCGCGGCAGCTTCCAGCCCGGGCGCGGGAAGTGGCAGGTGTAGCCGTTCGGGAAGCGCTCCAGGTAGTCCTGGTGCTCGGGCTCGGCCTCCCAGAAGTCACCGAGCGGCTCCACCTCGGTGACCACGCTGCCCGGCCACAGTCCGCTCGCCTCGACGTCCGCGATGGTGTCGAGCGCCGTGCTGCGCTGCTGCTCGTCGGCGTAGTAGATCGCCGAGCGGTAGCTCTCGCCGATGTCGTTGCCCTGGCGGTTCTTCGTCGTCGGGTCGTGGATCTGGAAGAAGAACTCCAGGATGTCGCGGTACGACGTCCGCTCGGGGTCGAACAGGATCTCCACGGCCTCCGCGTGCGACCCGTGGTTGCGGTACGTGGCGTTCGGCGTCGTACCGCCGGAGTACCCGACGCGGGTGGCCGTCACCCCGGGCTGCTTGCGGATCAGGTCCTGCATCCCCCAGAAACATCCGCCGGCCAGTACTGCCTTCTCCGTGCGCTGCGCCATGGTCCTCTCCCTGTCGGGTCGATCTTCGGTCTGCCGCCGAGCGTACGCGGCGGGCCCGTGCCCCCGGCGGCTGCCGGGACCGGCCCGCCCCTGACGCTGCGTGCTCAGGGCCGGTACGGCGGGGCGACGCCCCAGCCCCAGTGCGGGACGGGTGCGTCGGTGACGGGCCGGGCGCCGGGCCGGGAGTTCGCGAGTGCCAGCCGGGTGCCCCACTCGATATAGCCGACGAAGGCGGCCCGAAATTCCGGGTCGTCCGGCAGCTCCGCCTCGTCGGCGGCATCGAGCAGCAGGCTGATCCAGCGGCGGCGCTGGGGCTCGGTGATGGCCTTGCCCAGGTGCTGCCCCAGCATGTGCGGGTAGCCCCCGCGCTCGGCGGTGTAGCGGTCCGGGCCGCCGAACACCTCGCCCAGCCACATCGCCACGAACCGCGGATGGCCCGGATCCATTCCGGCGAACAGCGGCCCGATCAGATCGTCCTTCAGGACGCGGGCGTAGAAGCGCTCGGTGAGCCGCTCGAGGGCGGGGGCGCCGCCGGCCCACTCGTACAGGGTGGGGACGGACCCTCCGGGCCCGGCCACGGCGGTGCGTTCGTAGTGGCGCATCTCCTCGATGTCGGGGACGAACGGGCCGATCTCGGCGAGGAAGTCCCGGAAGGCGGGGCTGCCGCGGAATCCCGTGGTGTGGTCCTCGGCCGAGGTCCAGACGATGCGCAGGACGTAGCACTCGGGCTCGTCGGTGCTGCGGGTGAGCTCGTACTCGACGCACTGCGGTGCGGCGGCCCCCCGGGCCCCCCCCCCGCCGCTCCATCGCCAGGCGGGTGAGCGACCAGCGCCGGGCCAGGTACCGGCGGGTGATCAGGGGCAGCTCGGGGTGGGTGCCGAGCCAGCCCTCGCCGGCGGCGAGCAGCTTGTCCACCTCGTCGGGCGCCACCCAGTAGTGCTTGGCCCCGTCGAGGACCGGCAGCAGGACGTAGAGCTGGGTGAGTGCATCGGCGAGCCGGGCGTCCCCGGTCAGCTCGACCCGTACGTACCGGGACTCGCCCCACTCGGGGAAGACCTCGTCCAGCGGGACGGCCGCGGCGTCGACCTGCCACCCGAGCGGCTCGAACAGCCGCCGCACCAGGCCCGGGCCGCCGCCGTCGCCGGCGCCGTTGGCGGGGACCGCGGGCAGCGAGATCCGCAGGGGCAGCGCATCGTCGGCCCGGCCGGGGAGCTTGTCGCAGACGCCCTTCATGGCCGTGCGGAACACCGTCCGCAGCGCCACCGCGAGCAGCGAGGACGCCGCGTACGGCCGGTCGTTGACGTACTGCGCCAGCGCGAGGTCGGGAGAGCCCGAGCGCCCGCGGCCGCGTCCCTGGCGGACCAGGGCGACGGGGTCGACGTCGAGGAGCAGGGCCGCGGTGCAGGCGTGGTCCGTCGCCTCCGGGTAGAAGACGTGCGCCACGCCGTGCGAGGTCGAGAACCGCTGGACCTTCTCCGGGTGCTTGTGCAGCAGAAAGCCCAGGTCGGTGGCCGGGCGATCGGCTGTGGCCGTGGTGGAGATCGAGATGAACACCCGCCCGAGTATCGCGGACCGACGATCAACAGGTCATCGGGTTTTGTACGGCCCGGACCGCCCCGGCGACCGGCCCCCTCACGGCGGCGGTCGGCCGAGCGGGCGGGCGGGGCGCCGCGCGGCACGGTGCCGGAACGCGCCCGTCCGCACGGTGAGAGCGTTGGCCGGGGCCGCCCGGGATTGGTTAACGTGCACCGTGTGACTGCTGAAACCTCCTCCACCACCCGCGGCGCCGTCGCGGCCGGCCTGGCGACGATCGCGGCCGACGGCACCGTCCTCGACACGTGGTTCCCCGCGCCCGAGCTGACCGCCGAGCCCGGCCCGGCCGGCACCGTGCGGCTGACCGCCGAGCAGGCCGAGGCCGAGCTCGGTGCCGGTGCCGCCGAGGCGCTGCGCACCGACGCCCGCCGTGGCGTCGAGGTCGTCGCGGTGCGAACCACCATCTCCTCGCTCGACGACAAGCCGCTCGACGCGCACGACGCGTACCTGCGGCTCCACCTGCTGAGCCACCGGCTCGTCCGGCCGCACGGCCAGAACCTGGACGGCATTTTCGGCCTGCTGGCCAACGTCGCCTGGACCAGCATCGGCCCGGTGCCGGTGGCCGGCGTGGAGCAGGCCCGACTGGCAGTCCGCGCACAGGGCGGCCAGCTGGCCGTCTACGGGATCGACAAGTTCCCGCGGATGACCGACTACGTCGCGCCCGCCGGTGTGCGGATCGCCCACGCCGACCGGGTGCGCCTCGGCGCCCACCTCGCCGAGGGCACCACCGTGATGCACGAGGGCTTCGTCAACTTCAACGCCGGCACCCTCGGCACGTCGATGGTCGAGGGCCGGATCAGCGCCGGCGTCGTCGTGGGCGACCACAGCGACGTCGGCGGCGGCTCCTCGATCATGGGCACCCTCTCCGGCGGCGGCAAGCAGGTCGTCTCGGTCGGCGAGCGCTGCCTGCTGGGGGCCAACGCGGGTATCGGCATCTCGCTCGGCAACGACTGCGTGGTCGAGGCGGGTCTGTACGTCACCGCCGGGACCCGGGTGACCACCCCGGACGGCAAGGTCGCCAAGGCCGTCGAGCTGTCCGGCCAGGACAACCTGCTCTTCCGCCGGAACTCGCAGAGCGGCGCCGTCGAGGTCATCGCCCGGTCCGGCTCGTGGGGCGGGCTGAACGCGGAGCTGCACGCGCACAACTGATCTCCAGTGCTCCGGGCGGGCCCGGGCGGCGTACCTC
>NZ_JBHWBW010000356.1:7549-8326 GCF_042735675.1 Kitasatospora sp. NPDC059571 | reverse complement strand
CGCGGCCCGGGGCCGCCCGCGCCCCCCGCCCGGCCATCGACTCGGGCCGCTGGTCCCGGCTGGCACCCGCCGACCGCCGCGCCCGGCTGCTGCGCCTGGCCGAACTCGTCGAACGCGACCGCGAAGAACTCGCCCTGCTGGTCTGCCTCGACATGGGGATGCCCGTCGCCGACGCGCTCGCCGTCGACGTGATGGGCGCCGCCGCCGTCCTCGCCTGGTTCGCCGAGGCCGCCGACAAGCTGTACGACGAGGTCGCCCCGACCGCCCCCGGCAACCTGGCCGTCGTCCGCCGAACCCCGCTCGGCGTGGTCGGCGCGGTCGTCCCGTGGAACTTCCCGCTCGACCTGGCCGCCTGGAAGCTCGGCCCGGCCCTCGCCGCCGGCAACAGCGTCGTCCTCAAGCCCGCCGAGCAGTCCTCGCTCAGCGCGCTGCGCCTGGCGGCCCTGGCCGCCGAGGCGGGACTGCCGGACGGCGTGCTCAACGTGGTCCCCGGCCGCGGGCCCGAGGCCGGCCGGGCGCTCGGCCTGCACCCGGACGTCGACGCGCTCGCCTTCACCGGCTCCACCGCCACCGCACGGCACTTCCTCGCCTACGCCGCCGAGTCCAACCTCAAGCAGGTCTGGCCCGAGTGCGGCGGCAAGAGCCCCAACCTGGTCTTCGCCGACGCCGACCTGGAGGCGGCCGGGGGCCGCGCCGCCCCCGCGGGGGGGGGGGCGCCGAGGCCCCGCGGCCGGCCCCCCCCCCCCCGCGCGGGGGGGGGCGGTCGCGCTGCGGGGT
>NZ_JBHWBW010000356.1:1733-7539 GCF_042735675.1 Kitasatospora sp. NPDC059571 | reverse complement strand
AACCTGGTCGTCTCCGACGCCGACCTGGAGGCGGCCGCCGAACTCGCCGCGTTCGGCTTCCTCTTCAACGCCGGCCAGGTCTGCTCCGCCAACACCCGGCTGCTGGTGGAGGCATCGATCGCCGAGGAGTTCACCGCCCGCGTCCTGGAGCACGCCGCCGGCCACGTCCCGGGCGACCCGCTGGACCCGGCCACCCGCCTCGGCCCGCTGGTCGACGCGGCGCAGCTGGAGCGGGTGACCGCCGCACTGGACGGCGCCCGCGCCGCCGGGGCGACCGTCCACGGCGGCCGCCGGCCCGACCGCCCGGGCTGCTTCCTGGAGCCGGCCGTGGTCACCGGCGCCGCGCCCGACTCCGCGATCGCCCGCGAGGAGGTCTTCGGCCCCGTCCTGACGGTCCTTCCGTTCACCGGCGAGGCCGAGGCCGTCGCCCTCGCCAACGCCACGCCGTACGGGCTGGCAGCCTCGGTCTGGACCAGCGACCTCGGCCGCGCCCACCGGCTCGCCGAGGCGCTGCACGCGGGCACCGTCTCGGTCAACACCGTGGACGCGCTCAGCCCCGCCACCCCGTTCGGCGGGTTCAAGCAGTCCGGCTACGGCCGCGACCTCTCGCTGCACGCCTTCGACAAGTTCACCGGCCTGAAGACCACCTGGTTCCGCTACTGACCGGCCCCGGCCGTCCCGCCCCGCACTCCCCGAAAGGTCCCGCCATGACCCTCAGCACCGCCGCCGCGCTCGCGGCCGCCGACCGGGCCCGCATCATCCACCCCTACCTGCCCGGCAGCGCCGAGGAGCGGGTCGTGATGACCCACGGCTCCGGCTGCCGGCTCACCGACGCGGAGGGCCGCTCCTACCTGGACGCCACCGGCGGCCTCTGGCTCGCCCAGATCGGCCACGGCCGCGAGGAGGTCGCCCGCGCCGCGTACGAGCAGATGGCGAAGCTGGAGTACTTCACCAGCTTCTGGGAGTTCTCCAACGACCGGGCGATCGAGCTGGCCACCCGGCTCACCGCGATCGCCCCCGAGGGCCTCGGCCACGTCTACTTCACCTCCGGCGGCTCGGAGGGCAACGAAGCGGCCGTCAAGATGGCCCGGTACTACCACCACCGGCGCGGCGACACCTCCCGCACCTGGATCCTCGCCCGCCACAAGGCGTACCACGGCGTCGGCTACGGCGGCGGCTCCGCGACCGGCTTCCCGGTCTACCACGAGGGCTTCGCCCCGATGATGCCGCACGTCTCCCACCTCACCCCGCCGTGGCCCTACCGCAGCGAGCTGTACGGCGGCGCCACCGAGCCCGAGGCGGTGACCGACTTCCTGATCCGCGAACTGGAGGAGCGGATCGCCGAGATCGGCCCCGGGAACATCGCCGCCATGATCGGCGAGCCGATCATGGGCGTCGGCGGCATGCTCGTCCCGCCGGCCGACTACTGGCCGCGGGTGCGCGAGGTCCTCACCCGGCACGGCATCCTGCTGATCCTCGACGAGGTGGTCACCGCGTACGGCCGGGTCGGCAGCTGGTTCGCCGCCCAGCACTTCGGCGTCACCCCCGACATCATCGTCACCGCCAAGGGCATCACCTCCGGCTACACCCCGCTCGGGGCGCTGCTGGTCGCCGACCACGTCGCCGAACAACTGCTCGCCGACACCGGGTTCCCGATGGGCTACACCTACAACGGCCACCCGGTCGCCGCCGCCGTCGCCCTCGCCAACCTCGACATCATCGAGCGCGAGGGGCTGCTCGACCGTGCCCCCAAGATCGGCGGCTACCTGCACGACCGGCTCGTCGAGCACCTCGCCGAGCTGCCGGTCGTCGGCGAGATCCGCTCGGTCGGCATGATGCTCGCCGTCGAGCTCGTCGCCGACCGGTCCACCCGCGCACCGCTGCCGATGCTCCAGCCGATGCTGCCGGACGTGATCCGCCGCGAGACCGGCGTCATCGTCCGCGACTGCGCGCACAGCCTGGTCCTCTCCCCGCCGCTCATCCTCACCGAGGACGAGGCCGACGAGGCCGTCGCCGCCATGCGCTCGGTCCTGGAGCGCACCCTGCCCACCGGGGAGCTCCGCAGCTGACCGGCCGCCACCGCTGACCGGCCGCCACGGCCGGCCCACCCCCCCCACGGCCCGGGCGGTCGCGCGAGACCCCACCCGCCCCGCCCGGGCCACCCCGCACCACACCGACCCCCGCACGCCCCGCCGCATCCCACCGTCCGCCACCCCGTGACGCCGCACCACGCGCACCACCCCTCCCCGCACCCCCGTCCGCGGACCCGCCCCCGCCGGGCCCGCGCCCCCCAGGAGGACCCCGTGACCACCGGACCGGCACCGCAGACCCCCACCGGCAGAACCACGCCCGCAACGCCCGAGGTCCCGCACCTCGCCCGCAGCCTGCACCGCTTCGACATCATGGCGATGGGCGTCGCCGCGGTGATCTCCTTCGACGTCGTCGGCCAGATCGCCACCGGCGGCGGCGAGGCGGTCACCTGGACCGCCGTCATCGCCCTGCTCTTCCTCGTCCCCTACGCGCTGCTCTTCGCCGAGACCGGCGCCGCCTTCCCCCAGGAGGGCGGCCCCTACGTCTGGGTCAAGCTCGCCTTCGGCCGGGTGCCCGCCGCCCTCACCACCCTCTTCTACTGGGTCACCAACCCGGTCTGGCTGGGCGGTTCACTGGTCTTCGCGGCCGCCCGCGCCTGGGACGGCTACGTCTTCCACCTCGGCTCCGGCACCCTCGCCGACTACACCTTCAAACTGCTCTTCATCTGGATCTCGATCCTCACCGCGATCATCTCGCTGCGCCGCGGCAAGTGGATCACCACCGCCGGCGCCCTGGTCAAGGTCGCCGTCGCCCTGATCCTCACCGGCACCGCCCTCGGCTACGGGCTGGAGCACGGTTTCGGCGGCCTCGGCCACGCCTCCTTCAGCCCCACCACGGCCGGCTTCCTGACCCTCGTCCCCGTGCTGCTGTTCGCCTACGTCGGCTTCGAGGCGCCGAACGCCGCCGGTGACGAGATGCACGACGCCCGGCGCGACGTCCCCGTCTCCATCGGCGTCTCCGCCGGGGTCGCCGCCGCCTGCTACCTGCTGCCGGTGCTCGCCATCCTCTCCGTCGTCCCCGCCGACCGGGTCACCGGCATCGGCGGTTTCCTCGACGCCGCCGCCCTCGTCTTCTCCGTCTACGGCGGCTGGAGCGGACCGCTGCTCACCACCACCGCCGTCCTGCTGGTCTTCGCCCTGCTCACCCAGGGCAGCGCCTGGATGATCGTCAGCGACCGGATGCAGGCCATGGCCGCCGCCGACGGCGGCTTCTTCAGCCGCGGACTCGGCGCCTTCCACGACCGGCTCAGCACCCCCGTCCGGATGAACCTGCTCTCCGGCATCACCGCCACCGCCTTCATGGCCGCCGCGATGAACCTCGTCGACGGCAGCACCGCCGCCGTCTTCGGTGTCGTGCTCACCGTCGCCATCACCACCCTGCTGCTCTCCTACCTGGTGATCATCCCGGCGCTGGCCGTGCTGCGCCGCCGCCACCCGGACGTGCCGCGGCCCTACCGGGTCCCGTTCGGCGCGGCCGGCTTCGGGGTCTGCGCCGCCCTGGTCTACGCCTGGATCCTGCTCGGCTCCTGGGTCGCGCTCTTCCCCGGCACGCTGGAGTCGCTGCTGGGCGTCGCCCAGGACTTCCGCGGCACCTGGGGGGTCAGCCGGGCCACCTTCGAGACCTTCACCCTCGGCACCGTCCTCCTCCTCGTCCTGGTCGGCATCCTCGGCCGGGTCGCCGCCGCCCGACGGGAGCGCACCGCCGACCCGGCCGCCGACGCGGACACCGACCCGCACCGCCTCTCGGCCGCCGTCCACCGGATGCCCTGAACCCGACGGCCCCCGAGAAGCCCGAGGAAGCCCGAGGAAGGAAGCCCCCGCCATGACCGCCGGCTCCACCGCCCCTGCCCGCACCACGAACCCCACCCGCACCGAGCACGACCTGCTGGGGGAGCGGGCCGTCCCCGCCGACGCCTACTACGGCATCCACACCCTGCGCGCCACCGAGAACTTCGCCGTCACCGGCATCCCGATCTCCGCCCACCCCGACCTGGTGACCGCCCTGGCCTGCGTCAAGCAGGCCGCCGCCCTCGCCAACCACGACCTCGGACTGCTCGACGCCGCCCGCACCGACGCCGTCGTCCGCGCCTGCGAGGAGATCCGGGCCGGCCGCCTGCACGAGCACTTCGTCGTCGACGTCCTCCAGGGCGGCGCCGGCACCTCCACCAACATGAACGCCAACGAGGTCGTCGCCAACCGCGCGCTGGAACTCCTCGGCCACCCCCGCGGCGCCTACCGGCACCTGCACCCGCTCGACCACGTCAACCTCAGCCAGAGCACCAACGACGCCTACCCGACCGCCGTCCGGCTCGCCCTGCGGTCGGCCGTCGACCGGCTGCGCACCGCCCTCGGCGAACTCGCGGCCGCCTTCGACGGCAAGGCCGACGAGTTCCGGCACCTCGTGAAGATCGGCCGCACCCAGCTCCAGGAAGCCGTCCCGATGACGCTCGGACAGGAGTTCGGCGCCTGCGCGACCACCACCCGCGAGGACGCCGACCGGCTCGGCGAGGCCGCTGGCCTGCTGGCCGAGATCAACCTCGGCGGGACGGCCGTCGGCACCGGCATCAACACCCCGCCCGGCTACCCGGAGGCCGTCCGCCGGCACCTGCAGCGGATCACCGGCACTCCCGTCGGCACCGCCCCCGACCTCATCGAGGCCACCCAGGACACCGGCGCCCTCCTCCAGCTCTCCGGCACCCTCCGGCGGACGGCCGTCAAACTCTCCAAGACCTGCAACGACCTGCGGCTGCTCTCCTCGGGTCCGCGGGCCGGCCTCGCCGAGATCGCCCTGCCGCCGGTCCAGGCCGGGTCCAGCATCATGCCCGGCAAGGTCAACCCGGTGATTCCCGAACTGGTCAACCAGATCGCCTTCACCGTCATCGGCCACGACCTCACCGTCACCATGGCCGCCGAGGCCGGCCAGCTCCAGCTGAACGCCTTCGAACCGGTCATCGCCCACAGCCTGCTGGAGTCCGCCGACCGGCTCACCACCGCCTGCCGCACCCTGGCCGTCCGCTGCATCGCCGGCATCACCGCCGACGAGGACCGCCTGCGCGAGAACGTCGAACGCTCCGCCGGCCTCGCCACCGCGCTCAGTCCCTACCTCGGGTACGCCGCCGCCGGCGCGCTCGCCGCCGAGGCCCGGGCCACCGGCGACGGCATCCGCGACCTGGTGCTGCGCCGCGGCCTGCTCGACCGGGAGCGGCTCGACGAGGCCCTGGGCGCGGCCGCCCAGGGGCCTGCGGCGCGCACGGGGGCGGCTGTGCCGGACGCCGCCCGTCCCGCATGATGGGGGAGTGCCCGAAGGCGACACCGTGTACCGCACGGCCGCGACCCTCCACCAGGCGCTCGCCGGGCGCCGGCTGACCGCCGCGGACCTGCGCGTGCCGGCGCACGCCACCGCCGACCTGACGGACCGCCTGGTCACCGAGGTGGTCCCGCGCGGCAAGCACCTGCTGACCCGCTTCGACGGCGGTCTCACCCTCCACACCCACCTGCGGATGGACGGCCGCTGGGCGGTCTTCCGCACCGGCGAGCGCTGGCACGGCGGCCCCGCCCACGAGATCCGCGCCGTCCTCTCCACCGCCGAGCACAGCGCCGTCGGCTACCGGCTCCCGGTCGTCGAACTGCTCCGCACCGCCGACGAGCCGCAGGCCGTCGGCCACCTCGGCCCCGACCTGCTCGGCGCGGACTGGGACGCCGCCGAGGCGCTGCGC
>NZ_JBHWBW010000356.1:0-1723 GCF_042735675.1 Kitasatospora sp. NPDC059571 | reverse complement strand
CCCCGCCCCCCCCCCCCCCCGCGGGGGCCCCCCCCCGCCCGGGCCCCGGACCGCCCGGTCGCGGACGCCCTGCTCGACCAGCGCAACCTGGCGGGCATCGGCAACGTGTACGCCAACGAACTCTGCTTCATGGCGGCTGTCACGCCGTGGACGCCGGTCGGCGAGGTCGCCGTGCTGGACCGGGTGCTCGCCAAGGCGCAGTACCTGCTGGAGGCCAACAAGCTCCGGCCCGAGCGGATCACCACCCGGGACGACCGGCCCGGCCGCCGCACCTTCGTGTACGGCAGGGCCGGTCGGCCCTGCGCCCGCTGCGGCACCCCCGTGCGCACCGCGCCGCACAGCGAGCAGCGCCCGGCGTTCTGGTGCCCGCACTGCCAGCGCGGGCCGCACCCGTGACCCGCACCGCCTGGCCGGTCCCGGCTCAGCCGGTGAGCAGCGCCGGGTGCCGAGGATCGTCCGTCTTCACCGTGAGGTCGGCGAGTTCGCCCGGGCGGGTCTCCTCGGCGTAGCGCGCGAACGCGGGCAGCGTCCACTGCTCGTCCGGCGGTGTGCGCCGGGCCAGCGCCGCCGGGCCCATCGCCAGGTGCACCGTCAGCTCGAACGGCAGCCAGCGGCCGAGCAGCAGCGGCCCGTCCAGCACCAGCACACCGCCCGGCGCCAGCTCCACGTACGGGGCCCGGGTCGCCCGGTCGGCGGCCGCGTCCCGGAGCGAGGGCAGCACCCGGCCGCTGCCGCCCGGGTCGAGCGGTGCGAGCACCTCGCGCAGCAGCGCGCCGTCGTCCAGCCACAGGTCGTGGAAGGCGTCCGCGTCGTGCCGCCCGTACTCCAGCCGGATCGACGCGGGCCGCAGGAAGTCGGCGGCGGAGACCCGCAGCACCGGGTGGCCGCGCAGCCGCAGCGGGTCCACCAGGGCGTCCGCCAGCGCGTCCGGGCGGGCCGCCGCGGCGCCGTCCACCGCGACCCGCACCCAGGGGGCGCCGCCCTCGGCGATCCCCGCCGCCCGGTCGGCGACCAGGGCGGCCAGCCGCTCCGGCGAGATCGGTTCGACCCGCATGCTGCCGCCCTCCTCCTCGTTCGGGCCGAATATAGTGCGCACAGCTGACGCATGATCACCCCGGGAAGGGAGCCGGCATGCCCGAGTTGACCCTGGCGGACGTCGACGCACTGGCCGCGCGGGCGCACGCCGGGCAGCGCGACCGGATCGGTGTGCCCTACGTGGAGCACGTCCGTGCCGTCGCCGCCGGCGTGGCGCCGTTCGGCACGGGAGTGCAGATGGCGGCGCTGCTGCACGACGTCCTGGAGGACACCCCGGTGACCGCCGGGGAGCTGCTGCGGGCCGGGGTGCCGGCCGCGGTGGTGGCCACCGTGACCAGGGTGACCCGGGTGCCCGGTGTCCCCTACCCCGAGATGCTCCGGCAGGTCGCCGGGGACCACTCCGCCGCCCTGGTCAAGATCGCGGACAATGCGCACAACTCGCTGGCCTCCCGGGCCGCCCTGCTCCCGGAGGCCGACCGCGTCCGGCTGGCCGTCCGCTACCGCGACGCCCGGGCCCTGCTCTGGCCGGCCGTCGCCGCGGCGGACGTCCGCACGGTCGTCGGCATCGTCAACCCGGCCCTGCTCGCGGAGCTCGACGACCCGCAGCTCGACCTCCCCGAGCCGGCGCCCGGGCCCTGACCGGCGGGCTCCGTCCGCACGGCGGCCGGTGGGCCGCGGTGGGCGCGGG
>NZ_JBHWBW010000355.1:0-8330 GCF_042735675.1 Kitasatospora sp. NPDC059571 | reverse complement strand
GACAGGCCCCGCCCCGCGGGTGCGGGACGGGGCCGTCGGGACGGGCGGGATCAGCCCGCGGCCGTCGGGCGGAACCCCTCGGGCAGCCGGGCCGCCGCCGAGCGGTCCAGCAGCCAGAGGGTGCCCTCGGTGCCGTACGCGCCGGAGGCCGGCGCCTGGACCTCGCCGGGGCCGCTGAGGGCCAGCGCGACCGCGTCGGCCTTGTCCTCGCCGGCCGCCAGCAGCCACACCTCGCGGGCCGCCCGGATGGCCGGGAGGGTCAGCGAGACGCGGGTGGGCGGCGGCTTCGGCGCACCCCGGACGCCGACCACGGTCAGCTCGCCCTCCCGGACACCGGGGTGCTCGGGGAAGAGCGAGGCGACGTGGGTGTCCGGTCCGACGCCGAGCAGCAGCACGTCGAAGGCCGGGACGGCGAGGCCGGAGCCCGGGTCGGCGGCCTTGGCGAGCTCGTCCGCGTATCGCGCGGCGGCGCTCTCCACGTCGGAGCCGTCGACGCCGTCGGAGGCCGGCATCTCGTGCACCCGGGCCGGGTCCACCGGGACCCGGTCGAGCAGCTCGGCCCGGGCCTGGACGGCGTTGCGGTCCGGGTCGTCGGCGGCGACGAACCGCTCGTCGCCCCACCACAGGTCGACCCGCGCCCAGTCCACCGCGTCGCGCGCCGGGGAGGCGGCGATCGCGGCGAGCAGGGCGTTGCCGTTGCGTCCGCCGGTGAGCACCACGGAGGCGGTGCCGCGGGCGGCCTGGGCGTCCACGATGCGGGTGATGAGCCGGGCCGCCGTGGCGTGCGCCATCAGCTCCTTGTCCCGGTGCACCACCAGCTGCGGGGCCGCGGTCACGAGGAGCTCCGCTTGCGCGGGGCGGCCTTCTTGGCGGCGGCCTTGCCGGTCGCCGCCTTGCCCGCCGTCTTGCCCGTCGCCTTCGCGGCCGGGGCGTCCGGCAGCTTGGCGGTCACCCGGGCGGGGGCGGCGGTCTCGGCGGGGACGGCCTCCGCGGGGTTGGCGGCGGCCCGCTCCTGGGCGCCCTCGCGGTCGTGCAGCCGGTCCACCGGGGTGCGGACCGCGGTCGCGTAGATGTCGTCCGGGTCCAGCCGGCGCAGCTCCTCGGCGATCAGCTCCGCGGTCTCGCGGCGCTTGAGCGCGACCATCCGGTCCGGCGCGCCGGGCATGCAGAGCGTGCCCATCAGCCCGTCGGGCCGGTCGAGGACGATCTCGCCGTCCCGGGTGCGCATCCGCACCGCGGTGATGCCGGGGCCGGCCGTGACGATGCGCTCCACCCCGACCCGCAGGCGGTTGTGCAGCCACAGGCCGAGCAGCTCGACGCTGGGGTTGTACGACTCGCCCTCGACCACCACGCTGACGATCTTGGCGGGCCGCTGGTCCAGGGCGGCGGCCAGCATGGAGCGCCAGCCGGTGATCCTGGTCCAGGCGAGGTCGGTGTCGCCGGGGGTGTAGCTGGTGGCCCGCTGGGCGAGCTGCTCGACCGGCGACTCGGCGGTGACCGCGTCGGTGATGCGCCGCTGGGCGAGCGCGCCCAGCGGGTCCTTGGCCGGGTCCTGCGGGGCGTTCTCCGGCCACCACACCACCACCGGGGCGTCCGGCAGCAGCAGCGGCAGGACGACCGACTGGGCGTGCGAGGCGAGTTCGCCGTGCATCCGCAGGATGACGGTCTCGCCGGAGCCGGCGTCCGAGCCGACCAGGATCTCGGCGTCCAGGCGGGCCTCGGCGCGGGCCCGCGGCGAGCGCCCGGCGCGCTTGATGACGGCGAGGATGCGCGAGGGGTGCTCGCGCGAGGCGTCGCTCGCGGCCCGGAGGGCGTCGTACGCGCTGCCCTCGTCGGTCACGATCACCAGGGTGAGCACCATGCCGGCCGCGCCGGCGCCGCTCGCGCGGCGGGCCGCCATGAGCGCCGCGTTGATCTTGCCGGACGTGGTGTGCGTGAGGTCGATCTTCATGGCCGGCGCCAGCTCCTGCCGTCTCGTGCGAGCATCTCGTCCGCCTCGTCCGGGCCCCAGGTGCCCGAGGCGTACTGGGCGGGCTTGCCGTGGGTGTCCCAGTACCGCTCGATCGGGTCGAGGATCCGCCAGGACTGCTCGACCTCCTGGTGGCGCGGGAACAGGTTGGCGTCGCCGAGCAGCACGTCGAGGATCAGCCGCTCGTACGCCTCCGGGCTGGACTCCGTGAAGGACTCGCCGTAGGCGAAGTCCATCGTGACGTCCCGGACCTCCAGCGCGGTGCCGGGGACCTTCGACCCGAACCGCACGGTCACGCCCTCGTCCGGCTGCACCCGGATGACCAGGGCGTTCTGCCCCAGCTCCTCGGTCGCGTAGGAGTCGAACGGGAGGTACGGAGCCCGCTGGAAGACCACCGCGATCTCGGTGACCCGGCGGCCCAGCCGCTTGCCGGTGCGCAGGTAGAACGGCACGCCCGCCCAGCGGCGGTTGTTGATCTCCAGCTTGATCGCCGCGTAGGTGTCGGTCTTGGAGTTGGCGTCGATGCCGTCCTCGTCCAGGTAGCCCACCACCTCCTCGCCGCCCTGCCAGCCGCCCGCGTACTGGCCGCGGACGGTGTGCTTGCCGAGGTCGGCGGGGAGCTTGACGGCGCTGAGCACCTTGAGCTTCTCGGCGACCAGGGCCTTGGGGTGGAACGACGCCGGCTCCTCGATGGCGGTGAGCGCCATCAGCTGGAGCAGGTGGTTCTGGATGACGTCGCGGGCCGAGCCGATGCCGTCGTAGTAGCCGGCGCGGCCGCCGATGCCGATGTCCTCGGCCATGGTGATCTGCACGTGGTCGACGTACGACCGGTTCCAGATCGGCTCGAACATCTGGTTGGCGAAGCGGAGCGCCAGGATGTTCTGGACGGTCTCCTTGCCCAGGTAGTGGTCGATCCGGAAGACCTCGTCCCGGGGGAAGACCTCGTGGACGATCCGGTTCAGCTCCTGGGCGCTGGCCAGGTCGTGGCCGAACGGCTTCTCGATCACCGCGCGGCGCCAGGAGCCCTTCGGCGGGTCGGTCAGACCGTGCTTCTTGAGCTGCTGGACGACGGTGGGGAAGAACTTCGGCGGCACCGACAGGTAGAAGGCGAAGTTGCCGCCCGTGCCCTGGGCCTGGTCGAGGTCCTCGATGGTCTTGCGCAGGGTGTCGAAGGCCTCGTCGTCGCCGAAGTCGCCCTGGACGAACCGCATGCCCTTGGCCAGCTGCTGCCAGACCTCCTCGCGGAACGGCGTGCGCGCGTGCTCCTTGACCGCGTCGTGCACCTCCCGGGCGAAGTCCTCGTCCTCCCACTCGCGCCGGGCGAAGCCGACGAGCGAGAAGCCCGGCGGGAGCAGGCCGCGGTTGGCGAGGTCGTAGATGGCGGGCATCAGCTTCTTGCGCGACAGGTCGCCGGTCACGCCGAAGATCACCAGGCCGGACGGCCCGGCGATCCTCGGCAGCCGGCGGTCGGCCGGATCGCGCAGCGGGTTGGCGGGTGTCAGGGGATCGCCCTGCCCGACCTCGCCACCCTCGTCATCGGGAAAAGCAGGGGTGTTGCTCACTGGTGTTGGCTCCGCTCTCCGTGCGCTTGGTCGTGAGCAGGGTGGTCAGTTCTGGCCGTGCGAGGCGAGCGAGGCCGAGACGGTCTCCAGCAGCTCGTTCCAGGAGGCCTCGAACTTCTCGACGCCCTCGTCCTCCAGCAGCTGGACGACGTCGTCGTAGTCGACGCCGGCCGCGGCGATCGCGTCCATGACGGCCTTGGCGTCGGCGTAGTTGCCGGTGACGGTGTCGCCGGTGACGTCGCCGTGGTCGTCGGCCGCGTCGAGGGTGGCCTCGGGCATCGTGTTGACGGTGCCGGGGGCGACCAGCTCGGTCACGTACAGGGTGTCGGGGAGGTTCGGGTCCTTGACACCGGTGGAGGCCCACAGCGGGCGCTGGGCGTTGGCGCCGGCGCTCTCCAGGGCCTTCCAGCGGTCCGAGGCGAAGACCTCCTCGTAGGCCTGGTAGGCGAGGCGGGCGTTGGCCACGGCGGCCTTGGAGCGCAGCCCCTTGGCGTCGCCGCCGATCTTGTCGAGGCGCTTGTCGATCTCGGTGTCCACGCGGGAGACGAAGAACGAGGCGACCGACTCGATCTGGGAGAGGTCCAGGCCGGCGGCCTTGGCCTTCTCCAGGCCGGTCAGGTAGGCGTCCATGACCTCGCGGTAGCGCTCCAGGGAGAAGATCAGCGTGACGTTGACGCTGATGCCCTTGGCGATGACCTCGGTGATGGCGGGCAGGCCGGCCTTGGTGGCGGGGATCTTGATGAACACGTTCGGGCGGTCCACCAGCCACCACAGCTGCTTCGCCTCGGCCACGGTCGGCGCGGTCTGGTGGGCCAGGCGCGGGTCGACCTCGATGGAGACCCGGCCGTCGCGGCCGTTGGAGGCGTCGTAGACCGGGCGCAGCACGTCGGCGGCGTCGCGCACGTCCGAGGTGGTGATCATGCGGACGGCCTCGTCCACGGTGACCTTGCGGATCGCGAGGTCGGTGAGCTGGCCGTCGTAGGCGGCGCTGCCGCCGCCGATGGCCTTCTGGAAGATGGTCGGGTTGGTGGTGACACCGACGACGTGCTTCTCCTGCACCAGCTCGGCCAGGTTGCCGCTGTTCAGACGGTCGCGGCTCAGGTCGTCCAGCCAGATCGCCACGCCTTCGTCGCTGAGGCGCTTCAGAGCGTCAGTCATGGTGCTTCATCCTCTTGTGTCGTACGTCTGCTGTGGGGTCGTCAGACGGGCCGGGTACCCGATGTGCGGTCGGATACCCGGCCCGGGGATGCTCAGCGGGAGACGGCCTCGACCGTGCGGAGCGAGGCGCGGGCGGCGTTGGCCACCGCGTCGGCGGTCAGGCCGAACTCCTGGTACAGCACCTTGTAGTCGGCGGAGGCGCCGAAGTGCTCCAGGCTGATGATGCGGCCGGCGTCGCCGACCAGCTCGCGCCAGCCCTGCGCGATGCCGGCCTCGACGGAGACCCGGGCACGCACGTTCGGCGGCAGCACGCTGTCGCGGTACGCCTGGTCCTGCTCGTGGAACCACTCGACCGACGGCATGGAGACCACCCGGGTCGGGATGCCGTCGGCCTCCAGGGCCTCGCGGGCCTGGACCGCGAGCTGCACCTCGGAGCCGGTGCCGATCAGGATGACCTTCGGCGAGGCGCCGGAGGCCTCGGCCAGCACGTAGCCGCCCTTGGCCGCGCCCTCGGCGGAGTGGAACACCTCGCGGTCGAAGGTGGGCACGCCCTGGCGGGTGAGGGCGAGGCCGACCGGGCCGGGGTGGCTGGTCTGCCGCTCCAGGATGGTCCGCCAGACCACGGTGGTCTCGTTGGCGTCGCCGGGGCGGACGACCGAGAGGCCCGGGATGGCGCGCAGCGCGGCCAGGTGCTCGACCGGCTGGTGGGTCGGACCGTCCTCGCCGAGGCCGATCGAGTCGTGCGTCCACACGTAGGTCACCGGGAGCTTCATCAGCGCGGCGAGGCGGACGGCCGGGCGCATGTAGTCGGAGAACACCAGGAAGGTGCCGCCGTAGATGCGGGTGCGGCCGTGCAGCGCGATGCCGTTCATGATCGAGCCCATGGCGTGCTCGCGGATGCCGAAGTGGATCGTCCGGCCGTACGGCGAGGCGCTCTTGAGCGGGTTGCCCTCCGGGAGGAAGGAGGACTCCTCGTCGATGGTGGTGAGGTTGGACTCGGCGAGGTCCGCCGAACCGCCCCACAGCTCCGGGATGTGCGCGCCGACGGCCTTGAGGGTGTCGCCGGAGGCCTTGCGGGTGGCGACGTCCTTGCCGGCCGGGAAGACCGGCAGGGCCTTCTCCCAGCCGTCGGGCAGCTCGCCGATCTGGATCCGGTCGAACTCGGCGGCGCGCTCCGGGTTGGCCTCGCGCCAGGCGTGGTAGCCCTTCTCCCACTCGGCGCGGGCGGCCTTGCCGCGGTGCACGACCTCGCGGGCGTGCTCGACGACCGCCTCGGAGACCTCGAACGTCTTCTCCGGGGAGAAGCCCAGCACCTTCTTGGTGGCCGCGATCTCGGCGTCGCCGAGCGCGGAGCCGTGCGCCTTGGCGGTGTCCTGGGCGTTCGGCGCCGGCCAGGCGATGATGGTGCGCATCGCGATGATGGACGGCCGCTCGGTCTCCGCCTTGGCGGCCTCCAGCGCGGTGGCGAGGGCGTGCACGTCGATGTCGCCGTCGCTCTTGGGGGTGATCCGCTGGACGTGCCAGCCGTAGGCCTCGTACCGGCCGAGGACGTCCTCGGAGAAGGCCGTGGCGGTGTCGCCCTCGATGGAGATGTGGTTGTCGTCGTACAGCGCGACCAGGTTGCCCAGCTTCTGGTGGCCGGCCAGCGAGGACGCCTCCGCGGAGATGCCCTCCTCCAGGTCGCCGTCGGAGACGATGGCCCAGATGGTGTGGTCGAACGGCGAGGTGCCGGCCGGCGCCTCCGGGTCGAACAGGCCGCGCTCGTAGCGGGCGGCCATCGCCATGCCCACCGCGTTGCCGACGCCCTGGCCGAGCGGGCCGGTGGTGGTCTCGACGCCCGCGGTGTGCCCGTGCTCGGGGTGGCCCGGGGTGCGGCTGCCGGCGACCCGGAAGGCCTTCAGGTCGTCCAGGGACAGGCCGTAGCCGGACAGGTACAGCTGCGTGTACAGCGTCAGCGAGGTGTGCCCGGGGGACAGCACGAAGCGGTCACGGCCGACCCAGGCCGGGTCGGTGGGGTCGTGGCGCAGGAAGCGCTGGAAGATCACGTACGCGGCGGGGGCCAGCGACATCGCGGTGCCGGGGTGGCCGTTGCCCACCTTCTGCACGGCGTCCATCGCGAGGACCCGGGCCGTGTCGACGGTCCGCTGGTCCAGTTCGGTCCATTCGAATGCGTTCGTCGGCGTGGTGCTCACCCTGTCTCAGGGCTCCTTCCATGGTGGTGAAGAGTGACCCCGTGAAGGGGACCGGGTCGGCCACGTCGCTGTGGTCCTGACGCTTCGATGGTGCCGGTCACGGAGGGTTGATCCCGCTTCTCTGTGCGAGCCTACCGCCCTGGAGCGCCCTCACCCTGCGTGCCGGGACAACCGGGGTGGCGGCACGGGCATTCCCCCGGGGGCGGCCGCGCTCCTCTGTCCTACCCTCACGCGTCCGGGGGCCGTGCGCCCGTCCGAGGGGCAAGACGGGGGAGCCGGCGGCCGGGCGCTGCCCGATCTGCGGCGATTCACCCGCGGGTGTGCGGCTCGGCTCGCCGGGGCCCCCCGGGGCCGGGCGGGACATATGGAGCGTCTAAGGTGGCGTGGTACGCGCAGAGCGGACGCACCGGAGCCCACGGGCCCAGGGGACGCCTGTGGAAGTTCATCGTGAGTTGGGGTGTTCGTGACCGCCGTCGAATCCCGCCCCGCCGGGGCGGTCGGGGCGACGCCTGCGCACCGGCCGTTCGGGGCCCGTGTCGGGGCATTCGTCGCACTGACCAAGCCTCGGATCATCGAGCTGCTGCTGATCACCACCGTGCCGGTGATGTTCCTGGCGCAGCGCGGGGTCCCGGATCCGCTGCTCGTGCTCTGGGTGGTCGTCGGCGGCTACCTCTCGGCCGGCGGTGCCAACGCCCTCAACATGTACATCGACCGCGACATCGACGCGGTGATGTCGCGCACCGAGCGCCGGCCGCTCGTGACCGGCATGGTCTCCCCGCGCGAGGCGCTCGTCTTCGGCATCGCCCTCGCGGTCGGCTCCACCCTCTGGCTCGGCCTGCTGGTGAACGCCCTGGCGGCCGGCCTGGCACTGGCCGCCCTGCTGTTCTACGTCTTCGTCTACACGCTGGGCCTGAAGCGACGCACCGCGCAGAACATCGTCTGGGGCGGCATCGCCGGCTGCATGCCGGTCTTCGTCGGCTGGGCCGCGGTGACGAACTCGCTGTCCTGGTCCGCGCTGGTGCTCTTCCTGGTGATCTTCTTCTGGACGCCGCCGCACTACTGGCCGCTGTCGATGAAGGTCCGCGAGGACTACGCCAAGGCCGGCGTCCCGATGCTGCCGGTCATCCGCGGCAACCTGGCGGTCGCCCGCCAGATCGTGGCCTACTCCTGGGTGATGGTCGCCGTCTCGCTGGCGCTGTGGCCGCTGGCGCACACCAGCTGGCTGTACCCGGTGACCGCGGTGGCGCTCGGCGCGCTCTGGCTGAAGGAGGCGCACGGGCTGCACGCCCGCGCCAAGGCCGGCGTGGTGGGCGCCAAGCTGAAGGAGATGCGGCTCTTCCACTGGTCGATCACCTACCTGACCCTGCTGTTCGTGGTCATCGCGGTCGACCCGTTCGTGAAGTAGCCCGACGCTGCGACGACGAGGCCCCGGGGCGTGCGCCCCGGGGC
>NZ_JBHWBW010000354.1:0-8358 GCF_042735675.1 Kitasatospora sp. NPDC059571 | reverse complement strand
GGGGCGCGCCCCCGCGGCGCGCGCCGCCGCCCCCCCCCCCGCCCCCGCGCGCCCCCCCCCCCGCGGGCCCCCCCCCCCCCGCGCCGGGTCGCCCCCGCCGACGCCCCGCCCACCGAGGGCCTGCTCGGCCCCGGCCCGGCCGGCCGCCGCAGCGGCGAGGACACCCTCACCCCGGAGGACTGGCGCGCCGCCGGCTACACCCCGGCCGCCGGCATCGCCGTCGCGGACCTCCGGCTCGGCGCCCCCGGCGCGGCCCCCTGGCCGGACCGGATGCGCACCCTGCTGCGCACCCCGATGACCGAGCGCCCGGCCTTCGAGCGCAGCCCGCGCGAGCTGCACCCGTCGGCCGGCACGTCCCGGCACGTCCCGCGGGTCCTCGACCTCACCCTGCGGATCGGCGAGCTGCTGCTCGCCAGCGGCGAGGCCGCGGAGGACGTCGAGGCCGCCATGCTGGGCATCAGCCACGCCTACCGGCTCGACCACTGCGAGCCGCAGGTCACCTTCACACTGATCTCCATCACCTACCACCCGTCGCTGATCGACCCGCCGGTCAGCGCCGCCCGCACCGTCCGCCGGCGCACCTCCGACTACACCCGGCTCGCCGCCGTCTACCGGCTCGTCGCCGACATCACCGCCGAGAAGATCCCGGTCAACGACGCCTACCGCCGGCTCGCCGAGATCCGCCGCAACCGCCACCCCTACCCGGTCTGGCTGCTCGCCCTGGCCACCGGGCTGCTGGCCGGCGCGGCGACCTTCCTGGTCGGCGGGAAGATCGACGGCAAGGCCTGGCTGGTGTTCGCCGGCGCGTTCCTGGCCGCCGCGGTCGGCGACCGGCTGGCCTCCCTGGTGGCCCGGCGCGGACTGCCGGAGTTCTACCAGTTCGTGATCGCCGCGATGCCGGCCGCCCTGCTCGGCATCGTCCTCTCCTTCAACGACCTGCACCTGCGCGGCTCGGTGGTGATCACCGGCGGACTGTTCGCCCTGCTGCCCGGCCGCGCCATGGTCGCCGCCGTCCAGGACGGCCTCACCGGCTTCTACATCACCGCCGCCGCCCGCCTGCTCGAAGTGCTCTACCTGATCGCCGGCATCGTCGTCGGCGTCCTGCTGGTCCTCTACATCGGCGTGAACTACAACGCCAAGCTCCGCCCCGACGAATCGCTCGGCGGCTCCGTCGACCCGCCCGTCCAGCTGATCGCCGCCATGGTGCTCACGCTCGCCTTCGCGATGCTGCTGCAGACCGAGCGGCGCACCCTCCCGATGGCCGTCCTCAACAGCGGCATCGGCTGGTCCACGTACGGGGTGCTGGCCAACTCCGGGATCTCGCCGATCGTCGCCACCGGCGTCGCGGCCGGCCTGGTCGGCCTCTTCGGGCAGCTGATGGCCCGGTACCGCTACGCCTCCGCGCTGCCGTACGTCACCGCCGCGATCGGGCCGCTGATGCCCGGTTCGGCGATGTACCTCGGCATGCTCGCCTTCGCCCAGGGACACGCCAGCGCCGGGCTGGTCTCGGTCAGCCGCGCCGCAGCCCTCGCGCTGGCGCTCGCCATCGGTGTGAACCTGGGAGGCGAGATCGCCCGGCTGTTCCTCAAGGCGCCCGGCGCGAGCGAGCGGGTGGAGCCCCCGCCGGTGCCCCGCCGCGCGGCCAAGCGCACCCGGGGCTTCTGAGCGCGCGTTAGACCCGGCGGCGGACCAGGACCGGCCGCGGCCGGGGCATCAACCGACAACGAGGGCAACACCCGTGATGAACCACCTGCTGGACGGTTACCACGAGCACATCGTCGCTGCGCACAAGCAGCCGCTCTTCCTGCTGCTCGTCGGCTTCATCACGTCGTTCGTCGGGATCCGGTTCAGCGTGCGGATGATCCGGGCCCAGGTCCGCTGGTGGCCCGGCAACATCACCCCCGGCGGCCTGCACATCCACCACATGGTGTTCGGGCTCGGGTTCCTGCTGGTCGGCGGCATCGGGGTGTTCGCCACCAACGGCGGGCACCCCTGGATCGACTGGTTCGGGCTCTGCTTCGGGATCGGCTGCGGCCTGGTGCTGGACGAGTTCGCGCTGATCCTGCACCTCGACGACGTGTACTGGAGCGAACAGGGCCGCAAGTCCGTGGACGCCGTCATCTTCGGCATCCTGGTCACCGCCGTGCTGCTCACCGGCTACGTCCCGCTCGGCGTCGTCCCCGGCCAGAGCACCCGGTGGGGGCTGGTCGCGGTGATCTCGGTCAACGCGGTGGTCTCCATCGTGGCCCTGCTCAAGGGCAAGGTCTGGACGGGTCTGCTCGGCATCATGGTCCCCGGCCTGTCCTGGATCGGAGCCGTCCGGCTCGCCCGGCCCAGCAGCCCCTGGGCGCGCTGGCGGTACGCGAACCGGCCCCGCCGCAGGCGGCGCGCACTGCGGCGCGAACGGCTGCTGCACGCCCGGGCCGACCGGGCGCGCACCTGGCTCTTCGACCTCATCGCGGGCGCGCCCGACAAGGTGCCCGCCCACCGTGCGGCCGCCCACCGGGTCGCCGAGCGGATGGCCGCCCGGGCCACCGCTCACCTCGACGCCCAGCACGCCCGGGCGCTGGCCCGCCGCTCGGCCCGGCTCGCCGACCGCCGCACCGCGGCCCTCGCCCTGGGCCGGACCGGCCACGAACGGCCCGCCGGCGGTGCGCCCGACCCCGCCCGGCAGGCCCTCGCGCACGCCCGCCGGCGCGCCGTCCGGGCCGGCCGGCACCGCAGCTACGGCCTCCGCACCGCCTCCCCGGTCGGGCCCGAGCCGCACACGCCCTACCGCCACCCGCGGCTGCCGCACCCCCAGCCCCGCCGGCCCGTCTGAGGCACCGTCGCCCTGCGCCGCGGGGCACCGCCCGGCGGCCGGTCCGAAAACCGGATGCCGCCGACCGGATGCCGCCGTACCGTGGCCGAATGGGCAACGAGGCAGCAGCCGGCACGGGCCGGCGCGAGGGACAGGGCGGCGGAGCGCGCGCGGCAGCGGACGGCGTCGAGGTCCGCGCCATCACCGAGGACGAACTGCCGCTCTGGGACCGCGCCGTGGCACGCGGGTTCCTGCGACCCCACCTGGACGAGGGCACCGACTACCGGCGACTGGTCTTCGAGCCCGGCCGCTCGCTGGGCGCCTTCGACGCGTACGACCCGAGCCGCTGCGTGGCCACCTTCCGCAGCTTCGACAGCGAACTGACCGTGCCGGGCGGCGCGGTGCTGCCGGTGGACGCGATCACCGCGGTCACCGTCAACGCCACGCACCGCCGGCGCGGCCTGCTCACCGAGATGATGGGCCGCGACCTCGCGGCCGCCCGGGAGCGCGGCAGCGCGGCGGCGATCCTGATCGCCGCCGAGTACACCATCTACGGCCGGTACGGCTTCGGCCCGGCCACCCGCGGCCATGCCTGGCGGATCGACCTGCAGCGCGCCACCCTGCGCCCCGACCTGCGGGCGGCCCCCGGCCGGACGGACTTCGTCACCATGGCGGAGGCCCGCAAGCTGGGCGCCGAACTGCACGAGCGCTGGCGGCGCACCCAGCCCGGCGCGATCAGCCGCCCCGCGGCCTGGTGGCGGCTGCACACCGGCGACGTCACCCTCCCCGGCTACGACTGGAAGGAGCCGTTCCTCGCCCTGCACCGGGACGAGAGCGGCACCGTCACCGGCCTGATCGCCTACCGGGTCGACGACGTCTGGGACGGACCCGTACCCGACTGCACGCTCACCGTGGTGGACTTCCTCGCGCTGGACATGCCCACCGCCGTCGCCCTGTGGCGGCTGGCCCTCTCGGTCGACTGGGTGCGCACCGTGGTGGTCGAGAACGTCGGCCCGGACGACCCGCTGCCGCTGCTGCTCACCGACCCCCGGGCCGCCTCGCCGGGCCGCGACAGCTCCGACTTCCTGTGGCTGCGGCTGCTCGACCTGCCCGCCGCCGTCGCGGCCCGCAGCTACCGCGCGGCCGGCCGGCTGGTGCTCGACGTGGCCGACCGGGACGGGCACACCGCCGGCCGCTGGCTGCTGGAGACCGCCGAGGACGGCACCGGGCGGTGCACCGCTCTGGATCCCGCGGCGGGCGACGCGGTCGACCTGGCGCTGGACGTCTCGGCGCTCGGCTCGCTCTACCTCGGCACCGAGTCCGCCGTGCGGCTCGCCCGGGCCGGCCTGGTCGCCGAGGTGCGCCCGGGCGCGGCCGAGCGGGCCGACCTGATGCTGCGCACCGCCGTGCAGGCCTGGAACCCGGACGGGTTCTGAGGCGCCGGCCCGGCCGCGCCGACGACTCTGCGCGCAGCCGGGCCCTGCCGCGCCGCCGACTCTGCGCGCAGCCGGGCCCTGCCGCGCCCCGCGGCCACGGGCCTCAGGTCGCGGTGCGGCCGATGGTCGGCAGGATGAAGTCCTGGATGAGCCCCTTGGCGTCGCGGACCAGCGGCCGGAAGACCCGGTAGCGGGAGAGGCCGACCACGCGGGCCACCATCGGGGTGGAGCGGCGGACGAACTCCCGTGTCCGCTCCTGCTCGGGTGTGTGGTCGAAGACCCAGTACAGCACGATGATCATCAGGTGCAGCCAGAGCAGGTCGGGCAGCAGCTCGCGCAGCTCGGGGTCGAGTTTGGGGGCGATGTCCGACCCGGTCAGCACGTCGCGGAAGAGGGCGACGGCGGTGGCCCGCGCCCGGTGCGACTCGTTGGCGAACGGGCTGAGCGAGGAGTTCGGGTCGGCCGCGGTGCGGAAGAACTGCGCGGCGAACTCGTGGTACGGGGCGGCGCAGTCCAGCCACGAGGCGAGGGCGAGCCCGAGCCGGTCGGCGAACTCGGTGTGCCCGGCCATCCGCTCCCCGGCGTCGACGGCGTGCTGCACCGTCATGCCGTCGTAGAACCCCTGGATCAGGAATTCCTTCTTCTCGAAGTAGTAGTACGCGTTGCCGACCGAGATCCCGGCCTCGGCGGCGATCGCGCGCATGGTGGTCTTCTCGTAGCCGCGTTCCTGGAACAGGCGCATCGCGGTGTCGAGGATCAGGGCGCGGGTCTGCTCGCTCTTGTCGGTCTTCGGGCGGGCGCGACCACCGGGGAGCTCGGCGCCGAGCGCGGGTTCCTGGACAGGCTGGTCCATGTCGCGGGTGCTGCCCTTCTGCTCGTCCACGGCCCTGAGCCTAACGGGGGACAGCGGCTCCCCGGCCCGGACGGCCGCGGTCACCCCGCGCGGGCGGGCCGCACCGGCGGCCCCCTCGACGGCCGGTTCGGCCCGCGGCGCGGGCGGGGCATAGTTTCGAACATGTTCAAAAGTCTGCCGCGACCGACTCTAGAGGGGATCCTGAACGCGTTCAAGCCCCGGCTGTGGCAGGCTCGGCCCATGACCGGACCGATCACCGTCCGCACCGGCACCGCCGCCGACGCGCCCGCCGTCGCCGCGCTGCACGCGGCCAGCCAGCGCAGCGCGTACGCCGGGATCGTCCCGGACGAGGCGCTCGGCGACGGACTGCCAGCCCAGCGGCAGGAGATCTGGGCGCTGCGCCTCACCGTCGACTACGGCGGCCCCGAGCACACCCCGACCCTGCTGGTCGCCGAGGACGGAGAGGGCCCGGTCGGCTTCGCCTACCTGGTGCCCGAACCGGACGGGCGGACGCTGCTCGACAACCTGCACGTCCGGCCCGGCCGCACCGGCGGCGGCATCGGGCGGCTGCTGCTGCGCGCCGCCCTGGAGCGGACCGCGCCCGCGCCGCTGCGCCTGGAGGTGCTGCGCGAGAATCGCCGCGCAATCGCCTTCTACGAGCGGGAGGGCGGCCGCCGCACCGCCGAGCGCACCGGCTTCTTCCCCGGCGGGCACGAACTCCCCGAGTACGAGTACACCTGGGACGGCGCACCGCTCACCGGTCGTACACCGTGACCGGCACGCCCCGCTCCGCGAGCCGCGACAGCACCAGCGGCTCCACCCGCTCCCACCGGCCGCCGGCCAGCCCGCAGCCGATCCTCGGCATGTGCACCGAGGCGCCGAGCCGAAGTGCGTGGTCCCCCAGCGCGGCCAGGGCGCGGTCGATCGCCTCGTAGCGGACCGGGACGCCGGTCGACCGGCCCGTCCGGATGCCGCGCTGGCCGACCAGGTTGGCCACGGTGACGTACCGCTCGACCCGGACCAGCTGCACCGCGCCGAGGCCGAAGTCGTTCTGCGCGCGCTGCCGGTGCCAGGCCCGGTAGGCGGCCTCCGGCTCGGGCCAGCGCCGGGACAGTGCCAGCACGAAGCCCTTGCCCCAGCCGCCCAGGTCGTTGCAGCAATGCGCGATGATCTTGACCCCGCTGCCGAGCGGCGCGGTGGCGTCCCCGCGCACGTAGCTGATGCTCTCCCCCATGGGGCCGACGCTAGCCGCCCGCACCGACAGGAGTCCCCCGCATTTCCGCCGCCTGCGCCGCCCGGCCGGCCGGGCGGCGCAGGACGGGCAGGCCGGCCGCCACGATCAGCAGGGCGGTGGCGGCCGCACCGGCCGGCACCCAGTAGCCGGTGCCCGGCGCCGCCCGCTGCGCCACCGCGCCGCCGAGCGCCGAGCCGGCCGAGATGCCGACCACGATCGCGGAGACCGCGGCGGACATCCCCTCGTTGAGCCGCTCCGCCGGAACGACCTCCTGCACCAGGGTCATCCCGCTCACCATGGTCGGTGCCGTGCCCGACCCGGCCACGAACAGCGCCGCGCCCAGCACCCACGGCCCCGCACCGGCCAGCCCGGCCGCGGCCGGCAGCAGGAGCAGCCCGGCCATCGCCCCGGCGCCCGCGAGCAGCCGGACGGCCGCCGACCGCCGCGGCCGCACCAGCCCGAGGAAGAGCCCGGACGCGCACGACCCGGCCGCGACCAGCGCCAGCAGGGGGCCCGCCGCCGACCCGTGGCCGAGCGCATCGGTGTAGGCGATGGTGGTGACCTCCATGGCGCCGAACACCACGCCGGTCGCGAGGAAGGCGGGCAGCAGGACGCGCAGGCCGCGGCCGGCCGGCCCGGATCCGCCCTCCGGCCGGTGCGCCGCACGGCGGACCGCCGGCCGCACCGGCGGCTCGGTGCCGCGCTGCGCGGCGAACAGCAGGACGCCGGCCGCGCAGAGCACACCGGAGACCAGCAGCCCGGCCTCCGGGAAGAACGCACGGCAGAGCAGGACCGCGAGCACCGGGCCGGCCATGAAGCAGAGCTCGTCGAGCGCCTGCTCCAGCGAGTTGGCGAGGTGGCGGGCGGCCTCGTCCGCCTGCAGCAGGTGCGCCCACCGGGCCCGGGCCATGCCGCCCAGGTTGGGCACGCCGCTCGCCAGCGCCCAGCAGGCGAACAGTGTCCACGCCGGTGCGCCGAACCGGGTGCAGAGCAGCAGCCCGGCCAGCGGCACCGAGCTGCCGAGCACCGCCGGGACGGCCACCCTGGCCTGCCCGTGCCGGTCGACCAGCCGCCCGAGCAGCGGCATGCCGACCGCGACGGCGGCCAGCCCGGCCGCGGAGACCGCACCCGCCAGGGCGTACGAGCCGCGCCGGTCGGCGATCAGGGTGACGGTGGCGACCCCGCTCATCGACAGGGCGAGACGGGCGAGCAGTCCGGCCAGGGTGAAGGCGAGGGCGCCCGGCAGGGCGAGGATGCGGCGGTACGAGGCGAACACGGGTCTCCAGGTCAGGGGCGGGATACCGGTCAGCCTGGCGGGCCGGGCCCGGTGGCGTCCAACACCTGTTCGGCCGAATTGACAGCATCGTGTTGTCAATGCCGCTGCGGGCCGCCTAACCTGCTGCACCATGCCCCAGGACCTGCACCCGCGCCTGCTGCGCGGCTTCGTCGCGACCGCCGAGACGCTGCACTTCGGTCGCGCCGCCGGCCTGCTGCACGTCGCGCAGCAGGCCCTGAGCCGGGACATCCGCACGCTGGAACGGGCGCTCGGCGAGGTGCTGTTCCACCGCACCACCCGCAGCGTGGAGCTCACCCCCGCCGGGGAGCTGCTGCTGCCACGGGCCCGGCGGCTGCTGGCCCTGCACGACGAGATCGTCTCCTCCGCGGCGGCCCGGCCCCTGCTGGTGGACCTCAACAGCGAGGTGGAGGGCACCGACCTCACCGCCGGACGGGTGCTGGCGGCGGCGCGGGCCGCCGTCCCCGACTGCGACCTGCTGGCCCGCTTCCACGGCGGACTCGCCAGTGCGGCGGGGGAACTGCTCGCCCATCGGCTGGACGCCTCGTTCGGCCGCTTCGCCGGGCTGCCGGCCCGGGTGCGGTCGCAGCTCGCCCACTGGCCGGTGCGGCTGGAGCCCATGGCGGTGATCCTCCCGGTCGGCCACCCGCTGGCCGGCCGGGCCGCGGTGCCGCGGGCCGCCCGGGGCGGCCCTCCGCGGGGCCCCGGGCGCTTATAAACAACAGTCGCGGCCGACCATGG
>NZ_JBHWBW010000353.1:5582-8417 GCF_042735675.1 Kitasatospora sp. NPDC059571 | reverse complement strand
GCCGCCAGCAGGGCGGCGGCGAGCAGCGGGACCAGCCACCGGGCCGTACGGCGCGGGGCGGGTGCGGTCGCGGCGGCCGTCGGTGCGGCGGCGCCGCCGGGAGCCGGGGTGCCGGCGGCGGAGCCGTCGACGGGTGCGGCGGGGCGGTCCAGGGCGGTGGGCGTGCGGTCGGCCGCGGGGGCGCCGGGGTGCGGCGCGGCCGGGTACGACGTGCCGGGGGTGTCGGAGGTGTGCGCCTCCAGGTCGAGCAGTTCGACGGCGGTGCGGGCGACCTCGGCGGAGACGGCCGCGGGCAGCCAGCCGCCGTCGGCGAGCGGGGCCGCGCCGGGGGCGAGCAGTGCGCGCAGCTCCTCCGGGGACGGCCGGTCGGCGGCCGTCTTGGCGAGGCAGGCCCGGACGGCCT
This sequence comes from Kitasatospora sp. NPDC059571, assembly GCF_042735675.1. Taxonomy (NCBI): domain Bacteria; kingdom Bacillati; phylum Actinomycetota; class Actinomycetes; order Kitasatosporales; family Streptomycetaceae; genus Kitasatospora; species Kitasatospora sp. NPDC059571. The sequence continues at coordinate 8,014 of NZ_JBHWBW010000353.1, read as the reverse complement.
CGTACAGCGGTCCGCTCAGGGCGCCGAGGTCGGGCTCCTCGTGCAGCACCCGGTAGAGCAGGACGGCGGCGCTGACGCCCTCGCCGAACGGGGCGGTGCCGCTCGCCGCGAAGGCGAGCACCGCGCCGAGCGAGAAGACGTCGCCGCGCGGGCCGGCCGCCTCGCCGGCCGCCTGCTCGGGCGAGAGGTAACCGGGCGAGCCGACCACGTACCCGGAGCGGGTGAGGGCGGTGGCGGCGTCCAGCGCGCGGGCGATGCCGAAGTCGATGAGCCGGGGGCCGTCCAGGGCCAGCAGCACGTTGGACGGCTTGACGTCGCGGTGCACCAGGCCGAGGCCGTGCACCTGGCCGAGGGCCTCGGCGAGTGCCGCGCCGAGGGCGTGCACCGCGGGGACGGGCAGCGGGCCGTGCCGGCGCACCGCGGCGTCCAGCGATGGTCCGGCCACGTACCCGGAGGCCACCCAGGGCAGTTCGCCCTCGGTGTCGGCGTCGAGCACCGGGGCGGTCCAGCGGCTGCCGACCAGCCGGGCGGCGGCCACCTCCTGGCGGAACCTGGCCCGGAACTCGGCGTCGTCGGCGAGTTCGCCGCGCACCACCTTGACGGCCACGGTGCGGCCGCCGGCGGTCCGGCCGAGGTACACCCGGCCCATGCCGCCCGCGCCGAGCCGGCGCAGCAGCCGGTAGGCGCCGACCCGTGCCGGGTCCGCAGCACCCAGTGGTTCCATCGCCCCCGCCTCCCGTCCGCCCGATGGGCCCCGCCGGACAGTACCAACCGGGGCCCCCGAAGGGTGGTGTTACCCGGCCGCAGGCACGGACTCCAGCAGGCGCACCGTCACATCCGGTGCGAAGCCGGTGTCGTGGGCGACCCGGCGGGCGAACTCGGCGATCCCGGCGAGCTGGCGCTCGCCGAGGGAGTAGTCGAGGGCCTGGGTGAAGTACTGCTCCAGCAGCGGGGCGGAGAAGGCCTCCCAGCGGGCCGCCTGCTCGGCGACCTTGGCGGCCTCGGTGAGCGAGAGGTCGCGGGACTCCAGGAAGGCGCGGTGCACGGCCGCGGTCGCGCCCGGGGAGCGCTCGACGTAGTCGCGGCGGGCGGCCCAGACGGCGAAGACGAACGGCAGGCCCGTCCACTCCTTCCACATCGCGCCGAGGTCGTGCACGGCCAGGCCCTGGCGGGGGGCCTGCTCCAGGGAGGCGCGCAGCGCGGGGTCGCCGATCAGCACGGCGGCGTCGGCGGTGGCGAGCATCGCGTCGAGGTCGGGCGGGCAGGAGAAGTAGTCGGGACGGACGCCCTCGCGCTCCTCCAGGAGCAGCCGGGCGAGCCGGACGGAGGTGCGGCTGGTGGAGCCGAGTGCGACCGGGCGGCCGTCCAGGTCGGCGAGCGGGACCTTGCTGACGATCACGCAGGACATCACCGGGCCGTCGCTGCCGACCGCGATGTCGGGGAGCACGACGAGCTCATCGGCGTGCCGCAGGTACTCCACACAGGTGATCGGGCCGATGTCGAGCGCGCCGGCCACGAGCAGGTCGCTGAGCTTCTCCGGGGTGTCCTTGGTCAGGTCGAGATCGAGGAGGCTGCCGGTCCGTGCCAGGCCCCAGTAGAGGGGCAGGCAGTTGAGGAACTGAATATGTCCGACCCGGGGCCTCACTGCCACCGAGCTGCTCGCATCCCGACCGGTCACCGCACGCTCCCTCTGCTGTTCGTACTCTCCCCGCAGGGTATGCCTGCCGCTCTCGGCGCCCGACACCAGGCGCGCGACACACCGGCGCGGCCTTCGGTCACCCCTGGTCGGGCCAGCCACCGCGTGCTACCGTCTCTCTCAGTTGCAGTTTGATTCCCCTTGCAGTACTTGAAGCCTGCGGAGCATGTAACCGCGGGCTTTTCGTAGTTTTTCAGCAGTTACAGCATCAATTGAGCATTGATTGAGCACTGTGCGAAAAATCCGGACCACTCCGGAGGCGGGGCGATCAGCGCAGCGGACCGGAGGTCACACGGTGTGGCCTCCAATACGTCCCTCGCAAGGAGAACGGCATGGCTCAGGGAACCGTCAAGTGGTTCAACGCTGAGAAGGGCTTCGGCTTCATCGCCCAGGAGGGCGGCGGCCCCGACGTCTTCGTCCACTACTCCGCCATCAACTCGAGCGGCTTCCGCTCGCTGGAGGAGAACCAGGCGGTCACCTTCGACGTCACCCAGGGCCCGAAGGGCCCGCAGGCGGAGAACGTCACCGCTGTCTGACCATCCTCTGATGATCTGATCGCTCAGGACCTTCGGGTCTACCGGCGGCCGCCCTGGCCGCCACCCGAGCACGACGCGCAGTACCAAGGGGGCCCGCCACGGCCGTGGGGGGGGCCCGGCCGGCCGGCGGCGGCCGGCCCCGCCCCCGGGCGCCCGGGTTGCCGCGGCCCGCGGGAGCCCCGCCCCCCCCCCGCGCCCGC
>NZ_JBHWBW010000353.1:2747-5572 GCF_042735675.1 Kitasatospora sp. NPDC059571 | reverse complement strand
TACAACCCCCGCCCCCCGGGGCCCCCCCCCCGGGCGGGGGCGCCCCCCCTGCCTGCGTCCGGGCCCCGCCGCCCGGCATGATCGGCGGTATGCCCCGACCGTCCGGACCGCCCCGCCCCGCTGCCGCCCTCCGCGGCGCGGAGCGCGCCCTGCACCGGATCGGCGTCGACGGCTACCTCCTGCTGCTGTTCGCCACCGTCGGCCTGGCCACCGTGCTGCCCGCCCGCGGGGCGGCCGCCGACGCGGTCTCACTGGCCGTGCAGATCGCCGTCGGCCTGCTGTTCTTCCTCTACGGGGCGCGACTCTCCCCCGCCGAGGCGCTGGCCGGCGTCCGGCACTGGCGGCTGCACCTGCTGATCCTGGGCTGCACCTTCGTGCTCTTCCCACTGCTCGGCGAGGCCGCCCGGCTGCTGCCGCCCGCGCTGCTGCCGGCGCAGCTCTCCACCGGCGTGCTCTTCCTCACCCTGCTGCCGTCCACCGTGCAGTCCTCGATCGCCTTCACCTCGATGGCCCGCGGCAACGTCGCCGCGGCGATCTGCGCCGCGACCTTCTCCAGCCTGCTGGGCATCGTGCTCACCCCGCTGCTGGCCGCCTGGCTGCTGGCCGGCGGCTCCGGGGTGCACGTGAGCGGGACGCAGGTGCTGGACGTCGTCCTCCAGTTGCTGGTGCCGTTCGCGCTCGGCCAGCTGCTGCGGCCGTGGGTGGGCCCGTGGACCGGCCGGCACCGCACGCTCACCCGGACGGTCGACCGCGGGTCGATCCTGCTGATCGTGTACGCCGCCTTCGGCGAGGGTGTCCGCGACGGCATCTGGAGCCGGGTCACGGCGGGCCAGCTGGGGGTGCTCCTGGTGCTCTGCGCCGTCCTGCTGGCCGTCGTGCTGGCGGTCAGCGGCGCAGCCGCCCGGCGGCTCGGCTTCGACCGGCCCGACCGGGTCACCATCCGGTTCTGCGGGTCCAAGAAGTCCCTGGCCAACGGCCTGCCGCTGGCGACGATCATCTTCCCGGCGCCGGTGGTGGGCATCACGGTGCTGCCGCTGATGCTCTTCCACCAGATCCAGTTGATGGTCTGCACCGTCCTCGCCCGCCGCTGGGGCCGGCAGGCGGAGGACGGCACGGCCGGTTAGGCCCTGCGGCCGGTCAGGCCCTGCGGCGGCGAAGGAGGACGCGGGTCGCGACGGCGGCAGCGAGCGCACCGGCGACCGCCGCGGCGATGAGGGCGACGGCGGTGGTGCGGCCGCCGTCACCGGCGTCGGCCTGCCGGCCGGCCTGCGCCCTGGCCCGGTCGACGGTGTCGGCGGACGGGACCTTGGTCACCAGCGCGGCCGGCACGTCGGCGGACCCCGCGGTCGGCGGCGGGGCGGAGGGGGCACCGGAAGCGGGCGCGGCGGCCCCGCGGCCGGGGGCGGTGACGGTGAACGCCGAGACGGTGCCGCTGACGAGTGAGGCGCTGTCGGGCCCGGCGTGCTCCCGGTCGGCCGGGAAGATCCTCACGTACGGGGCGGCGGTCGCCGCACCCGCCGCGGCTGCGGGGGTCAGCGCCAGACGCACCTGGACGGTGAGGGTCCGACCGGCCGCGACGAACAGGAGCGAGTCCCGGTCGGGTGAGCTGTCGCCCCGGAGATCGCTCAGGGCCACCGCGATGCCGGGTCCGGACACGGCGTTGGCCACGGGATGCGCGTCGACCCAGGTGCGGGTGTACGGGTTCTGGTACCGGGCCTCGATCTGGCCGGTGGTCAGCGTCGTCGAACCGAGGAACGCCACCGGCAGGACGACGGCGTCGTCGCCGGTGTTGGTGATCACCTCGGTGAAGGACACCTCGGCGCCGCCGGCCGCAACGGTGGCGGGGAACCCGCCGAGGGCGACGGTGCCGCTCGCCCGGGGTATGACCGGCGGGTCGGGCGAGGCGGCCAGCGCGACGCCCAGCACGGCGGCGCCCGCGACGGCGGCCCCCGCAAGGGCGACACCCGCGACCAGCGCCGGGATCGCGGATACCGCCAGGACGCTGCGCAGCTTCACGGGAACCTCACGGGTGCGCCGGTACCGCACGGGCACCGGGGAGTCGGACCTGCACCGGGCCGGCCGGCAGGGCGGCCGGGCCGCGATGATCGGAAGCGGATCCTATCCCGGTACGCGGGTTCCCTTGGGGGGCCTCCTGACCGCGGGTCAGTCCCGCGCGGCCGCACCCTCCGAGGGCCGTTCCGCGGTCCGGCGCCTGCCGGGCCGTGGCGCGGGAGGCATGATGGCCGGGTGGACTTCGAACCGTACCGCGGCGAGTTGACGGCGTTCTGCTACCGGATGCTGGGTTCGTGCCACGAGGCCGAGGACCTGGTGCAGGAGACGCTGCTGCGGGCTTGGAAGGCGCGCGACCGGTACGACCCGGCGCGTGCGTCGGTGCGGACCTGGCTGTACCGGATCGCGACCAACGCGTGCCTGACCGCCCTGGAGGGGCGCCGGCGGCGACCGCTGCCCTCCGGGCTGGGGGCGCCGAGCACGGACCCGGGTGCGCCGCTGGCGCCGGCGTCCGACATCCCCTGGCTGGAGCCGTTCCCGGACGCGCGGTTCGACGTGGAGGCGCGGGCCGATCTGCGGCTCGCCTGGGTGGCGGCGGTGCAGGTCCTGCCGGCGCGGCAGCGCGCCGTCCTGGTGCTGCGCGAGGTACTGGCGTTCAGCGCCGCCGAGGTCGCCGAGCAGCTCGGCACCACGGTCGCGGCGGTCAACAGCGCCCTGCAGCGGGCCCGGGGGGGGGCGCGCCCCCCGGGGCAGGACACCGGGGGGGGCGGGCGCGCCGGGGCCCAACGCCCGGGCGATCCGGCGCAGTTCGAGCC
>NZ_JBHWBW010000353.1:0-2737 GCF_042735675.1 Kitasatospora sp. NPDC059571 | reverse complement strand
GCCGCGCCCCCGCCCCCCCCGGCCGGGGCGCCCCCCGCGGGCCGCCCGGGGGCCCGCGCGGCGCCCCCCGGGGGCGGCCCGGCGGCCGGCGCCGATGCGGTCGCGGAGCCGGACGATCCCGAGGTGCGGGCCGTGGTCCAGCGGTACGTGCGGGCGTTCGAGGCGGCGGACGTGCCCGCGCTGGTGCGGCTGCTGGCCGAGGACGCTGTCCTGGAGATGCCGCCGGTGCCGCTCTGGTACCGCGGCAGCGGGGACTACGGCCGTTTCATGGAGCGGGTGTTCCGGATGCGCGGCCCGGGCTGGGCGGTACGGGAGCTGACCGCCAACGGGCAGCCGGCGCTCGCCGCGTACGCGCCGGCGCCGGACGGCGGCGGGCACCGGCTGCACAGCCTGCAGGTCCTCACCGTCGCCGGCGGCCGCATCGCGCGCAACGTGGTGTTCGCGGACCCGGGCGCCCTCACGGCGTTCGCGCTGCCGGGCGGGATCGACGCCGACGGGATGCGCGGGGAGCGATGAGTCCGGGCGGCGGCGCCGGTACGTACCGGTGAGCACCGACCGAAGGGAGTCCTCTCATGAGTGTCATCGTCATCGAGTTCATCACCCTGGACGGGGCCGTCTCCGACCCGGACGGGTCGGACGGCACGCCCGTCGGCGGCTGGGCCTTCCGGCACGGGCCGGAGGCGGTCGCCGGGGACAAGTTCCGGCTCGGCCGCACCCTGGACGACGGGGTCCTGCTGCTCGGGCGGGCCACCTGGCAGCTGTTCGCGGGGATCTGGCCGCACCGGGACGATCCGTTCTCCGCACGGATGAACGCCGTGCCGAAGCTGGTCGCCACCCGGACCCTGACCGGCGCGGACACCGCGGTGTGGGCCAACTCCCGGATCCTGGAGGGCGACCTGGTCGACGTCGTCGCGCAGGAGCGCCGGGACGTGGTGGTCGCCGGGAGCCTCGGCGTCGTGGCGCAGCTGACGGCCGCCGGCCTGGTCGACGAGTACCGGCTGCTGACCTTCCCCACCGTCCTCGGCACCGGCCGCCGGCTCTTCCCCGCCGACGGACCCGGTGCGGACCTGGAGCTGCTGACCGCCGACCGGGTCGGCGCCGCCGTCCTCGCCCGCTACCGGAGGGCCGCGGCCCGCTGACGGTGCCGTCGCGGGGTGCTCTCCGTGGACCGTCGGTGGCGGGTCCTATGATCCGCGCCATGCGTGAGTCCTTCTCGGTGGGTGGGCGGAAGCTGTCGTACCTGGACTTCGGCGGTCCGGGGCAGCCGCTCCTGGCCCTGCACGGGCACTACAACGAGGCGTCGGCGTTCGCACCGCTCGCGGGGGCGCTGGCACCGCGGTGGCAGGTGATCGCGCTCGACCAGCGCGGTCACGGGGAGTCCGACCGTGCCGCCGGATACGGGCGGGACGACTACACGGCCGACCTTGTCGCCTTCCACCGGCATCTGGGCCTCGGCCCGGTGCCGGTGCTGGGCCACTCACTGGGCGGGGTGAACGCCTATCAGTTCGCCGCCCGGCATCCGGAGCTCGTGAGCAGGCTGATCGTGGAGGACATCGGCGCGGAGGTGCAGTGCGACTGGTCGTTCACCACACGCCTGCCCTCCACCGCACCGTCCCGGGAGGCCCTGGTCGCGGCGCTGGGTGCAGCGGCGCCCTATCTCGCCTGCGCGTTCAGACAGCGGGACGGGGGCTGGGGCTTCTCCTTCGGGATCGCCGACACCGTGGCTTCGCAGCAGGCGCTCAACGGCGACCACTGGGGCGACTGGACGGCGGTGTCCTGCCCCACCCTGCTGGTCCGGGGAACGGCGAGCGACGAATTGGCGGCCGACCACGCCCGCGCCATGGTCGCCCGCCGCGGCCGACGGGCCCGACTGGTCGAACTGGCGGCGGGTCACGTCGTGCACCACGACGCCCCGGAACGGTTCGCCGCCGAAGTGGCGGGCTTCCTGTCGGAGCCCTACTGAGGCGATTTTCTGACTGTAATTCTATTAGCCCTCATGGCCCATGACGGGCATTCAGCGGAGTCGGGCGTGTCCACCGTCGGCTGCACTAGTGTCCACCCCCGGCATCGACCGCGACCCGGGAGACACACCCCTCATGACCAGGCCACCCCTGCCCCACGACTTCCAGCGCCCCGTCCCGGCGTTCACCGCCACCAGCGACGCCGTGACGGAGGGCGCCGCGCTCTCCCCGCTGCAGACCTACGAGGGCGGCAACGTCTCTCCGCAGCTCGGCTGGTCGGGCTTTCCGTCCGGGACGAGGAGCTTCGCGGTGACCTGCTTCGACCCGGACGCCCCTACCGGGAGCGGCTGGTGGCACTGGGTGCTCTTCGACCTCCCGGCCGACGTCACCGAGCTCCCCACCGGCGCCGGCAGCGGCGGCTTCCCGGGGCTGCCGGCCGGCGCGATCCACGGCCGCAACGACTACGGGACCAGGGACTTCGGCGGCGCCGCCCCGCCGCCCGGCCACGGCCCGCACCGCTACGTCTTCACCGTGCACGCCCTCGGCGTCGAGAAGCTGGGCCTCGACGCCGACACCTCGGCCGCCGCGATCAGCGGCACGCTCGGCCACTTCGCCCTCGGCCGGGCGACCATCTGCGCGACGTACGAGAACCGGTAGAAGGCCACGTCACATGCGTCGAGGCCGGCCCCCGCCGCGGGGGGTGGGGGGGACGCACGCGGCCCGCCGGGGGCGGCGGGCACCCCCGCCGGGAGCGGGGGGGGGGGGGGGGGGCGGGG
>NZ_JBHWBW010000352.1:0-8423 GCF_042735675.1 Kitasatospora sp. NPDC059571 | reverse complement strand
AACGTCACCGATCCGCTCACCGCCGACCTGGGGGTGGCCCTCGCCAAGGAGTTCCCGCCCGAGCCCACCCAGTAGCCGGCGCGGACCCGTGCCGGCGTCCGCGCCGGCGCGGAGCCAGGGGCCCCCGGAAACTCCGCCGGGGGCCCCTGGCGTTCGTGAGATCCTGGGAGGCGGACCATGCCATCGAGCCGGAAGTACGACGTGACTGCCACTGACCGTAGCCAGGAACTCATCGATGTCGCCGCGCAGGCGGCGGCGGAGAAGCTGGCGCACGACATCATCGCCTTCGACGTGAGCGACGTGCTGTCGATCACCGACGCGTTCCTCATCGCGTCCGCGGCCAACGACCGCCAGGTGCGGGCGATCGCCGAGGAGATCGAGGACCAGCTGCGCGAGCAGCTGGACATCAAGCCGGTGCGCCGCGAGGGCGAGCGCGAGGGCCGCTGGATCCTGCTGGACTACCTCGACATCGTCGTGCACGTCCAGCACTCCGAGGAGCGCTCCTTCTACTCGCTCGACCGGCTCTGGAAGGACTGCCCCGAGCTGCCGCTGCCGGCCGACGCGCTGGCCACCCGTAACCGCCCCGAGGGCGCCGTCACCGACGCCGCGGGCAACGCGACCGCCGGGGGCGAGAGCTGAGCCGCGCCGCGCGGGGGCCGCGCATCGTCTTCTGGCGGCACGGCCAGACGTCCTGGAACCTCGAGTCGCGGTTCCAGGGGACGACCGACATCCCGCTCACCGACCAGGGCGTCTTCCAGGCGCAGCGGGCGGCGCGGCTGCTGTCGGGCCTGCGCCCCGACCTGCTGGTCTCCTCCGACCTCCAGCGGGCCGCCCGCACGGCGGCCGAGCTGGCCAAGGTGACCGGCCTGCAGGTGCACCACCACGAGGGCCTGCGGGAGACGTATGCGGGCGAGTGGCAGGGCCTGACCAATGCCGAGATCCGCGCCCGCTACCCGGAGCAGTTCGAGGCCTGGGCGCGGGGCGAGCCGGTCCGCCGCGGCGGTGGCGAGCTCGCCACCGAGGTGGCGGACCGCGCGGTGCCGGTGGTGCTGGACGCGGCGGAGAAGCTGCCCGAGGACGGCACCCTGGTGGTGGTCAGCCACGGCGGCACCATCCGGACGATGATCGGCCGGCTGCTGGAGCTCGACCCGGTGCTCTGGGAGCGCTTCGGCGGACTGTCGAACTGCTGCTGGTCGGTGCTGGGGCAGGGCGTGCGCGGCTGGCGCCTGCTGGAGCACAACGCGGGCACGCTGCCGCAGCCGGTCATCGGCGACGAGACGTGATCGCGCCCCGGCAGGCGATTTCGCAGTTCCGGGCCTGACCGGCTAGAGTCTTCCTCGTTCGCAGCGAGGAGCGCGGGGCCGGAAACGGCAGGCGGGATTCCTGGGACTGCGGGGCTATAGCTCAGTTGGTAGAGCGCTTGCATGGCATGCAAGAGGTCTGGGGTTCGATTCCCCATAGCTCCACTCCGCACCGGTGGCCGTGAGGCGCCAGGTTCGCGGGGCTATAGCTCAGTTGGTAGAGCGCTTGCATGGCATGCAAGAGGTCTGGGGTTCGATTCCCCATAGCTCCACAGCAGTTCGGAGGCCGTCGCCCGGTTCGGGCGGCGGCCTCCGTCGTTCAGCCGTGGTCGCACCGGTCGGGCCGGCTCTCCGGGTGCGCGACCAGCCACTCCATCCGCTCGCGGTCCTGCGGTTGTTCGGGCGTGTAGACCACCAGGTGCACCTCCGGAGTGGCGGGCAGCGCCAGGCGCGACGCGCGGAAGCGCATCACCCCCACCGCCCGGTGCCGGAACACCTTGCGCGAACCGCTCGGCGGTGCCACCTCCTGGCGCTCCCACAGCGTGCGGAACGCGGGGCTGGCCGCCGACAGCTCCCGGACGTACTCCTCCCAGACCGGCTCGCCCACGTGCCGTCCGTAGGCGGCCCGCAGCACCCCCACCATCCGCGGGAACTCCTCGTCCCGGTTGAGGAACGGGTTGCAGCAGTCCGGCACGGTGAAGGCGCACCACACGCTGTTGCGCCGGCCGCCCGGCGCGGACGGCCGGGTCGCGCCCGGGAACAGCGCCTCGTACGCCGCGTTGTAGCGCAGCAGGTCGTAGCGGGAGTTGCAGACCACGGCCGGCAGCGGGCCCAGCTGGTCGAGGATCACCTGGATCGCCGGGTCGAGGACCGGGCAGTCCTCCTCCGGGGCCGTCCCGGGCGACACCCCGGCGAGCCGGAACAGGTGCTCGCGCTCCGCGCCGTCCAGCCGCAGCGTCCGCCCCACCGCCCCCAGCACCTGGGCGCTGGCGTTGATCGGCCGGCCCTGCTCCAGCCACGTGTACCAGGTGACGCCGACCCCGGCGAGCTGCGCGACCTCCTCGCGCCGCAGGCCCGGGGTGCGCCGGCGCAGGCCGGGCGGCAGGCCGACGTCCTCCGGGCGGACCCGGGCCCGGCAGGCCCGCAGGAACTTGGCGAGCTCGTCGCGGCGCGGGTCGCGGCGGCCGCCCGCGGCGGCGGTGGTCCGGTCGTCCAGCACGGTCATCCGACCATCGTGGCCGATCGCCGCGGGCCCTGACAGGTGCTCTCGGTACCAGGATCCGCAGGCTCTAACCACCGGTACCGCGGCCCGCCCACGATGGCGGCATGACGGACCTTCGGACCAGACCCGCCCGCGTTGCCACGCCGCCGGCCGCCGGCCGCACCGGACCCCTGCTCGCGCTCGTGCTCGCCGGCCAGTTCATGGCCGTGCTGGACGTCTCCATCGTCAACGTGGCCGTCCCGACCATCCGCACCGACCTGCACGCCTCCGGCGCCGGCCTCCAACTGGTCATCGCCGGCTACACCATCGCCTACGCGGTCCTGCTCATCACCGGCGCCAGGCTCGGCGCCCGGTTCGGCCACCGCCGGATGTTCCGGCTGGGCCTGGCGGCCTTCACGGCGGCCTCGCTGGCCTGCGGGCTGGCGCCCGGCACCGGCTGGCTGATCGGCTTCCGGATCGGCCAGGGCGTCGGGGCGGCGCTGATGGTGCCGCAGGTGATGAGCCTGATCCAGCGCACCCTGACCGGGCCGGCCCGGCTCCGGGCGCTCGGGCTGTACTCGGCGGTGCTGGCCGGCGGCATGGCGGTGGGCCAGCTGCTGGGTGGGCTGCTGGTCAGCGCGGACCTGTTCGGCACCGGCTGGCGGCCGGTCTTCCTGGTCAACGTGCCGATCGGACTGGCCCTGCTGGCCGTGGCCGGGCGCCTGCTGCCCGACCTGCCGGGGGACGCCGAGCGGCGCTTCGACCTTCCGGGCCTGGTGCTGCTGGCGGCCGCCCTCGGGCTGCTGGTGGTCCCGCTGGTGCTCGGCCGCGAGCTGCACTGGCCCGCCTGGTGCCGGCTGATGCTCGTCGGCAGCGTCCTGCTGTCCGGGCTGTTCGCGGCCGTCGAACGGCGGATCGCGCGCCGCGGCGGGCAGCCGCTGATCGCCGGGCGGGTGCTGCGCGCGCCCGGGCTGCTGCCGGCCGCCGGTGCGATCTTCCTGATCATGGCGGGGTTCGCCGGCTTCATGTTCGCCTTCGCGCTGCACCAGCAGGCGGGGCTGGGCCACAGCGCCCTGCTCGCCGGCCTGCTGTCCGGCCCGGTGGCGGTGGCGTTCGGCGCGGCCAGTCTGCACTGGCAGCGGCTGCCCCGCCGCCTGCACCGGCAGCTGCCGGTGCAGGCGCTGCTGCTGGTCGCGCCCGGCTACGTCCTGGTCGGCTGGCTGCTGCACCGCGGCGGTCCGGTCGGCCCGGCGGCGGAGGCGGTGCTGACCGTGCTGGGGCTGGCCGCCGGGTGCGCGTACAGCCCGCTGTTCGGGCGGGCGCTCGGCCGGGTCGACCCGGCGGACGCCGCCGACGCCAGCGGGGTGATGGTGACGGTCGTCCAGCTCGGCCAGGTGGTCGGGGTGGCCCTGATCGGCACCGTCTTCCTCGGCCAGGTCGACTACCCGGCGACGGCGCACGCCTCGGGACACGCCCTGCTGGTCACGGTCGCCGTCATCGGCGCCGGCGTGGCCCTGGCCTCGGCGTTCGCGCACCGGACCCGGCAGACGGCCCCCTGACCGACGGACCGGCGGGGGCCGCCGGGGCCCTGCGGGCCGTGTGCGCACGGCCCGCGGCAAGAAGCGGACCGGCACGTTCCGTAAAGCTTTCCCCAAGAGCCTGCCGAGTTGCCCGGATCTGGGCCGTTTCCGCAGATCGGACCCGCCTCCCGCGCGCCGGGACGGCCCTACGATCACCGCCATGAGCAGCACCTCCCGCGCCTCGGCCGTGGTCTTCGACCCGGCGGCGGCGATCCCGGAACTCGCCGCCGTCCGGCAGGCCGCCGAACGCGGCGACTGGCCGGCGGTCGGCGCGCTGTTCGCCGGCTGCGCCGAGGAGGAGGGCCGGATGGTGCTCGCCGACGAGGTCGCCGGGACCGCGGGCGCGGAGCACCTGCTGGCCCGTGTCCTCGAGGTGCGCCCGAACGACCCGCTCGCCACCGCGCTGCTGGCCGACCGGCACATCCACCTCGGCTGGGACGCCCGTACCTCCCGGCGGGCCCAGGACGTCACCGCGGAGGGCTGGCAGGGCTTCCGCCACCACCTCAACCGGGCCGAGCAGCTGCTCATCGGCGCTGTCGCCCGCGACCGCGGCCACGCCATGGCCTGGTCGCTGCGGATCACCGTCGCGATGGGCCTCTCGCTCGGCCAGAGCGAGGCCCGCCGCCGGCAGCGCTGCCTCTCGCTGGCCTCCCCGCACCACTACGACGGGCAGCGCCGGCTCCTCCAGCAGCTGCTGCCCAAGTGGGGTGGCAGCTGGGACGCCGCGCACGCCTTCGTCCACGAGAGCGTCCGGGCCGCACCGCCCGGCAGCATCTGCGGCGCTCTGGTCGCCCGCTACCACGTGGAGCGGCTGGAGGAGCTCGGCCGCCAGGACCGCCTCGCGTACGCGGCCCGCCCCGACGTGCGCCACGAGCTCGCCGGGGCCGCCGCGGCCTCCGTGCTGCACCCGGCCTGCCGGGTCCGGTACGGCCTGATCACCGCGCACAGCATGTTCGCGCTGCTCGCCTCGCTGGCGGGCGACCCGGCGGCGGCCGCACTGCACTTCCGTGCGATGGGGCCGTACGGCAGCACCTACCCGTGGGGCATCCTCGGCGGGCAGCCGGAGGAGACGTTCGCGGAGCACCGCGCCCGCGCACTGGGGAGGGGCTGAGCCGTGATCCACCACTTCCAGGTCGACGGCGTCCCCGCGCTGTTCGTCCCGCGGCCCGGCCGGCTCTCGGCGGGCCTGGTCTTCCGGGTCGGCCGGGCCGACGAGACGCTCGCCCGCACCGGCATCACGCACCTCGTCGAACACCTCGCGCTGCACCGCAGCGGCGTCCAGGTGCACCGTTTCAACGGCGCGACCGGCCTGCTGCACACCCACTTCCACCTGGAGGGCACCGAGCACGACGTCCGGTCGTTCCTGACCGGAGTCTGCGAGTCGCTGGCGGCCCTGCCGATGCAGCGGCTGGAGACCGAGAAGGCGATCCTGCGCACCGAGGAGGCCGGCCGCGGCACCGGACCCGGCGAGGCGATGGGCCTGTGGCGGTACGGCGCCCAGGGCCACGGCCTGGTCAGCTACCCCGAGTGGGGGGTGGCCGGCCTCGACCCGTACACCGTGCAGCAGTGGGCCGACACCTGGTTCACCCGGGAGAACGCCGCCCTGTGGATCTCCGGCGAGCAGGTACCCGCGGACCTGCGCCTCCCGCTCCGTCCGGGGCGCCGGATGCCGCTGCCCGCGCCGACCTCGGCGCTGCCCGAGACCCCCGCGTACTTCCCCGCCGGGCAGGGCCAGATCCTGTTCGACACGGTGCTCCCGCGCACCGCGGCGGCCGAGCTGTACACCGCCTGCCTGGACCGCGAGCTCTTCCAGGACCTCCGGCAGGAGGGCGGCTACTCCTACACCGCCGCGGCCGACCACGGCCACCGCGGTGACGGGATGCTCACGGTCACCGCGCTGGCCGACGCGCTGCCCGAGCAGCAGGCCGCCGCCCTCGGCGGCTTCGTCGACGTGCTCGCCCGGCTGGCCGCCGTGGGGCCCACCCCGAGCGAGCTCGAAGCGCTGCGCAAGCGCGCCGACGAGTCCCTCACCGAGCCGGCCGCCGACGCCGGCCGGCTCCCGGGCTGCGCCGCCGACCTGCTCAGCGGCCTGCCCGTGCGCAGCGCCGACGACCTGCGCGCCGAGCTGTGGTCGGTGACCCCGGCCGATGTCCACGCCCTCGCCCAACAGGCGCTGGCCGGCGGCCTGTTGCGCGTCCCGTCCGGGCGCAGGGCGGACTGGGCCGGGTACCGCGAGGCGCCGACCTCCTCGGCGTCCGCGGTGGACGGCACCCGGTACCGCGCGGCGGCGGGCGACGGCCCCACCCTGGTGGCCGGCCCCGCGGGCGTCAGCCTGGTCGACGGCGGGCAGACGGCCACCGTCCGCTTCGACGCCTGCGCCGCGATGCTCGCCTGGCCGGACGGCGGCCGCCGGCTGATCGGCACCGACGGCATCTGCGTCCAGATCGACCCCGGCTGCTTCCAGCTGGACGGGCGCGTCCTCGCGGCGGTCGACGCGGCGGTGCCGCCGCCGGCCGTGGTGTGGATGCCGCCCCGGTCGGCGCCGGCCGAGGGCCGTCCCGGACCGTCCGGCCGGGCGGCCCGGCGCACCGCGGAGCCGGCCGTCCGGCCGAGCCTCTGGCAGCGTATCGCGACCGTCCTGATCGCCACGGCGGCCGCCGGCTGGGGCCTGATCGTCCTGCTCACGGTCCTGGGATTGGCGGTCTCCGGAGTGGCGGACTGGCTCGAATGGGCCGTCGTCGTCGTCATGGCGGGCTTCGAGGCGATGCTCGTCCGGTCCGCCGCCCGGCGCATCAAGCGGTGGCGGGCGGCCGGCCGGAACTGATTAGGGGAGCACCCCGGCGACCGTGTAAAGTAGTCGATGTCGCCGGGGGAGACCGCCGGGGGCGCAGCAAGGGGCTATAGCTCAGTTGGTAGAGCGCTTGCATGGCATGCAAGAGGTCTGGGGTTCAATTCCCCATAGCTCCACAGGATGTGACAGGCCGTCCCCGTTCCGCGGGGGCGGCCTTCCGCGTTCCCGCGGCCGCCCTACCACCGGGCGGGGCGCGCCCGCTACGGTCGTAGGCATGGCCGATCTGGTGCGCAAGCGCAACGAGGAGCTCGCCCGGATACTCCACCAGCTCGGGTGGAGCCCCGAACGGCTCGCCCGCGAGGTGAACGCCGTCCTCCCGCCCGGCCTCGCCATCAGCTCCACCGCCCCTTACAAGTGGCGCGACCGCGGCATGGTGCCCCGCGCCCCGCACGACCAGGCCGTCTGCGAGGTGCTCGGCCGGACCGTCGGCATCGCCGTCACCTACGAGCAGCTCTGGGGGCGGATGGGCAGCGGGCGCGGTGCCAAGATGCTCTCGCCGCGGCTGCTCACCGACCCGTGGACGGCCGACACCGCGCAGACCGCCCTGCGCGAGGCCTGCGCGGACGCCCCGCCCGTCCGCCTCACCGACCTCTTCCGCGGTGACGAACTCGAACAGGCCGCCCGGCACTGGGCGTCCCCGCCGCCCGCGGTCACCGGCGGCGCCGGCGCCCTGCGCATCGCCCCCGAGCAGCTCGCCGACCTCCGGCTCTCCTACGAGAGCAAGCAGCGCCTGGAACGGGCTTACGGCGGCGGCCTGATCCTCGACCCCGCCCGGGCCGAACTCGCCCTGGTCGGCAAGCTGCTGGAGCTCGGCGGCTACGACGAGGCGCTGGGCCGCGAACTCTACGGCGCGGCCGGCCGGCTCGCCCGCCTGGTCGGCCGGGCCACCTACGACATGGGCAACGACGCCGCGGCCCAGCGGGCGTTCGTCGCCGCGCTGCGCGCCGCCCACGTCTCCGGCGACCCCCGCCTGGGGGTGAGCGTGGTCGGCTGCCTGGCCGTCCAGGCGACCGACAACTCGGGCGGCCGCGGCCTCGACCCGGTGGCGATGCTCTCGACCGCGCTGCGCGCCGCCGACGAGGTGCTGACCCCGCGTGAGCGGGCCCTCCAGCTGGGCCGGATCGCCCGGGCGCACGGCCGCAAGGGCGAGCAGTTCAGCGCCGAGGCGGTCGCCGAGCGGGCGTTCCAGGCCCTGGCCGGGGAGGAGGACGCCGAGCACGAGCACGCCGACCTGGCGGGCCTGGTGGGGGAGGCGTACCTCTTCCTCGGCGACTACGAGCGGGCCAGGCGGCTGCTCACCGAGGCGGTCGGGGCACTCCCGGTCGGACGCGCCCGCGGCCGCGCGCTGCTGATGGTCCGGCTCGCCGAGGCGCACCGCTGCACCGGCGAGGCCGAGGAGGCCGCCCGGATCGCCGACGAGGCGCGCCGGCTCGCCGCCGGCATGCAGTCCGCCCGGGTGGCCCGGGCGCTCCGCGCGTTCGACGCGGCGG
>NZ_JBHWBW010000351.1:0-8431 GCF_042735675.1 Kitasatospora sp. NPDC059571 | reverse complement strand
GGTGCCGGGACCGCACGCCCCTCGTTCCGCGATGCCCTACGAGTAGACGGGGCCGGTGAACTTCTCGCCCGGGCCGGCGCCCGGGGCGTCCGGGACGACGGAGGCCTCGCGGAAGGCGAGCTGCAGCGAGCGCAGGCCGTCCCGGAGCGGGGCGGCGTGGAAGTTGGAGATCTCCGGGGCGCCGGCGGTGACCAGCCCCGCCAGTGCGGTGATCAGCTTGCGGGCCTCGTCGAGGTCCTTGTCGGCCTCCCCGCCCTCGGCCAGGCCGCACTTGACGGCGGCCGCGCTCATCAGGTGGACGGCGACGGTGGTGATCACCTCGACGGCCGGCACCTCCGCGATGTCGCGGGTCAGGTCGTCGAAGCCGAGCGCCTGCTCGTCGTCGTGCTCGTGGGGCTGGCTGGTCAAGGTGCTCACTCCGTCGCGCGGGGGTACGTTCACCACGGAGCGTACAAGGCGGTGCGTCCGGGGGCCGGAATACCGGTGGCCGGTCAAACGCTGGTATGCTTCGAGACTGACCGGCCAGGAGTCCGTACGGAAACCCGGCCAGCAAGTGGAGGCTCCACCCAGGAGGCCCGAGAGGGCAACCGCGACAGTCTCCCACCCGATCGGCCCACGGGTCGACGGGTCCGGTCCGCGACGGGCGCCGCAAGGCGCGTGATCGCCAGCGGCGCCTGTGACGGCGCCCCGGTTGTGTGGAGCCCCGCCTGTACCGTGCGGGGCTTTTTTCGTGCGTTCGGTGCCTTTCGGCAGCGGAGCATGAATGAAGCCCCGCCCAGTGGTCGAAACCACGACGTGCGACCGCCGCCCGACGGCCGCATCGGAAAAAGGTGCAACCGAGGAGGCCCCATCAGCACCGAGCCCCGCATCAACGACCGGATTCGCGTCCCCGAGGTGCGACTCGTCGGTCCCAGCGGCGAGCAGGTGGGCATCGTCCCGCTCGCTAAGGCGCTGGAGCTTGCCCAGGAGTACGACCTCGACCTGGTCGAGGTTGCGGCGACCGCACGGCCGCCGGTCTGCAAGCTCATGGACTACGGCAAGTTCAAGTACGAGTCGGCGATGAAGGCCCGTGAGGCGCGCAAGAACCAGGCGCACACGGTCATCAAGGAGATGAAGCTCCGGCCGAAGATCGACCCGCACGACTATGACACCAAGAAGGGTCACGTCGTCCGGTTCCTCAAGCAGGGCGACAAGGTCAAGATCACGATCATGTTCCGCGGTCGTGAGCAGTCCCGCCCCGAGCTGGGCTTCCGACTGCTGCAGCGGCTCGCGGACGACGTCCAGGACCTGGGCTTCGTCGAGTCGTCGGCGAAGCAGGACGGCCGAAACATGATCATGGTTCTCGGCCCGCACAAGAAGAAGACCGAGGCGATGGCCGAGGCCCGCGCCCTTGCGGACGCCCGCAAGGCGGAGCGCCAGGGCCGCACCGCCGGCGCCGAGACCGAGGCCGAGACCGAGGACGCGGTCGAGGCCGAGACGGTCGAGGCCCCGGAGGCCGCAGAGCCCGCCGAGGTCGAGCAGCCGGCCGAGGCCGAGCAGGACGCCTGAGCCCCCGGGGCACGGCGACCGGCTCGTAACCGGCCACCCGGCCGGGGCTCCCGCCCCGGGCGAGCAGAATGAATCCACTCCCGGCCCGCACGGTCACGCGCGGGCCGGGGCGGACCGACGAGGAGATACGGCGACATGCCGAAGCAGAAGACGCACAGCGGCGCCAGCAAGCGCTTCAAGATCACTGGCTCCGGGAAGGTGCTGCGCGAGCGTGCCGGCCGTCGCCACCTGTTGGAGCGCAAGCCCTCGACGCTGACCCGTAAGCTGGCCGGCACCGTCGAGCTGGCCCCCGCCGACGCCAAGAAGATCAAGAAGCTTCTCGGCAAGTGATCGCCCACCCGCGGCCCCGGCCGCGGGACGAGCTGATCCTTCCGACCCCCTAACGAATGACGGACCGCCCGGAGCGATCCGCGGTCCAACCCAAGGAGTAATCAAGTGGCACGCGTCAAGCGGGCAGTCAACGCCCACAAGAAGCGCCGGGTCATCCTCGAGCGGGCCAGCGGTTACCGCGGCCAGCGCTCCCGCCTGTACCGCAAGGCCAAGGAGCAGGTCACCCACTCGCTCGTCTACAACTTCAACGACCGCAAGAAGCGCAAGGGCGACTTCCGTCAGCTGTGGATCCAGCGCATCAACGCTGCGGCCCGTGCCAACGGCATCACCTACAACCGCTTCGTGCAGGGTCTGAAGGCCGCGGGCGTCGAGATCGACCGCAAGATGCTCGCCGACCTGGCCGTCAACGACGCCGCCGCGTTCGCCGCCCTCGTCGAGGTCGCGCAGAAGGCGCTGCCGGAGGACGTCAACGCCCCCAAGGTCGCCGCCTGATCCAGGCAGCCACCGCGTAGGTGAGCTCTTCTCGGGCCCGCAGGTGCTTGCCGCCTGCGGGCCCGACGCTTGGGCCCCGGCCGGGTGCCCGGCCTTCGCCACCGAGACCGTCCAGAGAACGAGAGCATGCAGAGCACCGACACCCCCCTGCTCACCTCCCTGCGCTCACCGCGCGTCGTCGCCGCCCGCCGGCTGGCCAGGCGCAACCAGCGCTCCAAGGAGCGCCGCTTCCTGGCCGAGGGCCCGCAGGCGGTCCGCGAGGCCGTGGCGTACGGGCGCCTGTCGGGGTCGGACGAGCACGCCGTGGTGGAGATCTATCTCACCGCCCAGGCGCTGGAGCGGCACGCCGACATCGTCGCCGCCGCCGAGCAGGCCCGGCTGCCGCTGCTGACCGCCACCGACGAGGTCATCGCGGAGATCTGCGACACCGTCACCCCGCAGGGCATCGTGGCGCTCTGCCGCTTCATCGACACGCCGTTCGAGGAGGTGCTCCGGGCCCGGCCGCAGCTGGTCGCGGTGCTTGCCCACGTCCGGGACCCGGGCAACGCCGGCACCGTGCTGCGGACGGCCGACGCGGCCGGCGCGGACGCGGTGATCCTCACCGACGCCTCGGTCGACCCGTACAACCCCAAGGCCGTCCGGGCCTCCGTCGGCAGCCTGTTCCACCTGCCCTTCGCCACCGGGGTGCCGGTCGCCGAGGCCGTGGCCCGGCTCCGCGAGGCCGGCGTGCGGGTGCTCGCCGCCGACGGCGCGGGGGAGCGCGACCTCGACCAGGAGCTCGACGAGGGCACGCTCGGCGCACCCGGCGCCTGGGTGTTCGGCAACGAGGCCTGGGGCCTGCCGGAGGAGACCCGCGCACTGGCCGACGAGGTGGTGCGCGTGCCCATCCACGGCCACGCGGAGAGCCTCAACCTCGCCACGGCCGCCGCGGTCTGCCTCTACGCCTCGGCCCGGGCCCAGCGCTCGCCCGGAGGGTGTCGCACAGAGCAGTACGGGCGCTAGGGTCGCCCTCAGCGGGGGCACAGGCACGGTGGGTCAGGGGAGGACGCCCATGGTCGGCGGCGCGGCGGAGCTGGACCCGGACGAGTTGCCGGACGGCCTGGTGGTCGCGGACGCCGACGGCCGGGTGGTCGTCTTCAACCGGGCCGCGGCCAGGCTCACCGGACGCCGGCCGGCCACCGTCCTCGGCACCCCGCTGGCCGAGGCCCTGCCGCTGGAGGACCTCGACGGCCGCCGCTGGTGGAAGCTCACCGACCCGTACGGCGGGCTCGCGATCCGCACCGGCCAGCCCGAGCGGAACCTGCTGCTGCCCGGCGGCTGCGAGGTGCTGGTCTCCGCCCGGTACCTGCGGGACCGGCCCTGCGGGCCCGTCCGGCGGGTGGTGGTGGCGCTGCGCGGCACCGAGGCGCGGCGCCGCACCGAGCGCAGCCACGCCGAGCTGATCGCCACCGTGGCGCACGAGCTGCGCTCCCCGCTGACCAGCGTCAAGGGCTTCACGGCGACCCTGCTGGCCAAGTGGGAGCGGTTCAACGACGGGCAGAAGCGGGTGATGCTGGAGACCGTCGACGCCGACGCGGACCGGGTCACCCGGCTGATCGCGGAGCTGCTGGACATCTCCCGGATCGATGCCGGGCGGCTGGAGATCCGCCGGCAGGTCGTCGACCTGGCCGCGGCCGTCCGCCGGCACGTGGACGGCAAGGTGGCCGCCGGCATCCCGGCCGAGCGCTTCGACATCCGGATCACCGAGCCGCTCGGCCAGCAGTGGGGCGACCCCGACAAGCTCGACCAGGTGCTCGCCAACCTGCTGGAAAATGCCGTGCGGCACGGCGAGGGGACTGTCACCATCGAGGTGGCCCCCGCCAGTGAGGTGGTCGAGGCGGCCGGCTGGGAGCACCCGGGCACCCCGCCGCGCGTGCTGGAAGGGACAGCGGTCACCGTGAGCGACGAAGGCAGCGGCATCCCCGAGGACTCGATGCCGCGCGTCTTCACCCGCTTCTGGCGCGGCTCCAAGCGCGGCGGCACCGGCCTCGGCCTCTACATCGTCAAGGGGATCGTCGAGGCCCACGGGGGCGTCATCCGGATCAGCCGCGCGCCCTCGGGCGGCGCCAGGTTCCGATTTATCCTGCCCGCGGGCGTGCCGGACTTCATGCTGTAGGTCCGCGCGCCCGGCGGGCTCCTCGCGCACACGGCCACGGACGGCGAAACGGCCGTCGGCGTGCTGCGACTACACTCGACCTTTGGCGTTGTGGGACGCCCTGCGCGGCCGTGCCGCGGACACCCCTCCCGGATCCGGGCCAGGGGATGCCCGTGTTCCGGCCACGCCGGGCGTAGCGCAAGGGCGAGCCATCCACTTCACGAGCAGGAGCACGGGAAAGATAGAGATGTCGGCACCCAACAAGTCGTACGACCCGGTCGAGGTTGAGGCGTTGAAGCCCGAGGTGGTGGAGCAGGCCCGGGACGAGGCGATCGCCGCGTTCGCCGCGGCCGGCGACCTCGACGCCCTGAAGCAGGCCAAGGTCGCGCACACCGGCGACCGCTCGCCGCTCGCCCTCGCCAACCGGGAGATCGGCGCGCTGCCCCCGCACGCCAAGGCGGCGGCCGGCAAGCTGATCGGCCAGGCCCGCGGCGCCGTCAACCAGGCGCTGGCCCGGCGGCAGGCCGAGCTGGAGGCGGAGCGCGACGCCCGCGTGCTGGTCGAGGAGGCGGTGGACGTCACGCTGCCGTACGACCGCGCCCCGCGCGGCGCCCGGCACCCGCTGACCACCATGGCCGAGCGCATCGAGGACACCTTCGTGGCCATGGGCTACGAGGTCGCCTCCGGCCCGGAGGTCGAGGCGGAGTGGCTGAACTTCGACGCCCTCAACCTGCACCCGGACCACCCGGCCCGCTCCATGCAGGACACCTTCTTCGTGCAGGCCCCGGACGGCTCCGCCGACTCCGGCGTGGTGCTGCGCACCCAGACCTCCCCGGTGCAGATCCGCACCATGCTCGACCGCCGGCCGCCGCTGTACGCGGTGAGCCCCGGCCGGGTCTACCGCACCGACGAGCTGGACGCCACGCACACCCCGGTCTTCCGCCAGGTCGAGGGCCTCGCGGTGGACGAGGGCATCACCTTCGCCGACCTCAAGGGCACCATCGAGGTGCTGGTCGAGAAGCTGATCGGCGGCCACCTGCCGCTGCGCTGGCGCCCCTCGTACTTCCCGTTCACCGAGCCGAGCGCCGAGGTGGACCTGCAGTGCTTCGTCTGCCGCGGTGAGAGCGTCGGCAACCCGGACCGCCCCTGCCGCACCTGCTCCTCCGAGGGCTGGATCGAGCTCGGCGGCTGCGGTGTCGTCAACCCCCGGGTCCTGATCGCCGCCGGCGTCGACCCCAACCGCTACAGCGGGTTCGCCTTCGGCCTGGGCCTGGAGCGAATCCTGATGAACCGCCACAACGTCGCCGACATGCGCGACATGGTCGAGGGTGACGTCCGCTTCACCCTCCCGTTCGGGATGGAGATCTGATGCGCGTCCCGCTTTCCTGGCTGCGCGAGTACGTCGACCTGCCGGCCGGCGAGACCGGCCGCGACGTGGCGGCCCGGCTCGTCCGCGCGGGCCTAGAGGTCGAGACCGTCGAGCAGCTCGGCGCCGACCTCAAGGGCCCGCTGGTGGTCGGCGAGGTGCTCTCCATCGAGGAGCTGTCCGGCTTCAAGAAGCCGATCCGGCACTGCTTCGTCAACGTCGGTGAGGCCAACGGCACCGGTGAGCCGCAGGAGATCGTCTGCGGCGCGACCAACTTCGCCGTCGGCGACAAGGTCGTCGTGGTGCTCCCGGGCGCCGTGCTGCCCGGCCCCTTCCCGATCGCGGCCCGGCAGACCTACGGCCACACCTCGGCCGGCATGATCTGCTCCGCCCGCGAGCTCGGCATGGGCGACGACCACAACGGCATCATGGTGCTGGAGTCGCACCTGGAGCCCGGCACCGACGCGATCGAGCTGCTCCAGCTGGTCGACGAGGTGCTGGACATCGCCGTCACCCCGGACCGCGGCTACTGCCTGTCGCTGCGCGGCGTGGCCCGCGAGGCCGCCGCCGCGTACGGACTGCCGCTGGCCGACCCGGCACTGCTCGACGTGCCCCCGGCGAACGCCTTCGGCTACCCGGTGAAGGTCGCCGACCCGGTCGGCTGCGACCGCTTCGTCGCCCGCACCGTCACCGGCGTCGACCCGGCCGCGAAGTCCCCGATCTGGCTGCAGCGCCGGCTGCAGAAGGCCGGCATCCGCCCGGTCTCGCTGACCGTCGACATCACCAACTACGTGATGCTCGAGGTCGGCCAGCCGCTGCACGCCTACGACCGGGGCCGCCTCCGGGGCGCCATCCTGGTCCGCCGCGCGGAGGAGGGCGAGACCCTCACCACGCTGGACGGCGTCAAGCGCAAGCTGTCCGCCGAGGACCTGCTGATCTGCGACGACTCCGGCCCGATCGGCCTGGCCGGCGTCATGGGCGGCGCCAGCACCGAGATCATCGACCCGGTGCTGGACCCGGAGACCGGCGAGGTCACCGGCTCCACCGAGGTGGTCATCGAGGCCGCGCACTTCGACCCGATCAGCGTCGCCCGCACCGCCAAGCGCCACAAGCTGCCCTCCGAGGCGTCCAAGCGCTTCGAGCGCGGCGTGGACCCGGAGGCCTCCCGGGCCGCCGCCCAGCGCGCCGTGGACCTGCTGGTGCTGATCGCCGGCGGCACCGCCGAGGCCGGTGTCACCGACATCGCCGCCCCGCACCCGCTGCACACCATCGCGATCGCCGCGGACCTGCCGGACCGCGTCGCGGGCACCGAGTACGGCCGCGAGACCGTCGCCCGGCGCCTGCAGGAGATCGGCTGCACCGTGGCGGGCGCCGACGTCCTGGAGGTCACCCCGCCGAGCTGGCGCCCCGACCTCACCGACCCGTACGACCTCGCGGAGGAGGTCATCCGGCTGGAGGGCTACGACAACGTGCCGGCCCGGATGCCCAACGTGCCGCCGGGCCGCGGGCTCACCGAGGAGCAGCGCTTCCACCGCCGGATGGGCGTCGCGCTCGCCGCCGCGGGCTACGTCGAGATCAACGCCTACCCGTTCCTCGGCGAGGCCGCCTTCGACGCGCTCGGCCTGGCGAAGGACGACCCGCGCCGCCGCACCGTCAAGCTGGTCAACCCGCTGAACGACGAGGAGCCGGCGCTGCGCACCACGCTGCTGCCCGGTCTGCTCGGTGCGCTGCGCCGCAACGTCGGCCGCGGCAACACCGACCTCGCGCTGTTCGAGACCGGCACCGTCTTCCTGCCGAAGCCGGAGCTCAAGGTCGCGCCGCGGCCGTCGGTCGAGCACCGGCCGAGCGAGGCCGAGCTCGCCGAGCTCGACGCCGCGCTGCCGGACCAGCCGCGCCGGGTCGCGGTCGCCCTCGCGGGCGGCCGGCTGCCGGCCGGCTGGTGGGGCAAGGGCGTTCCGGCGAGCTGGGCGGACGCCGTCGAGGCGGCCCGCACGGTGGCCCGGGCGGCCAACCTGGAGCTGACCGTCCGCCAGGCGCAGCACGAGCCGTGGCACCCGGGCCGGTGCGCCGAGCTGCTGGTGAACGGCCGGGTGGTCGGGTACGCCGGCGAGCTGCACCCGCGCGTGGTCAAGGCGCTGCACCTGCCCGAGCGCACCAGCGCGATGGAGCTCGACCTGGACGTGCTGCTCGCCGACGGCGTGCAGAAGGTGTCCGGCCCGGCGGTCTCCGGCTACCCGGTGGCGCACCAAGACGTGGCGCTGATCGTCGACGCCGCGGTGCCGGCCGCCGAGGTGGCGGCCGCGCTGCGCGAGGGCGCCGGCGAACTGCTGGAGTCCATCGAGCTGTTCGACGTGTTCACCGGTGAGCAGGCGGGCGCGGGCAAGAAGTCGCTGGCGTACAGCCTGCGCTTCCGGGCCGCCGACCGCACGCTGACCGCGGACGAGGCCTCCGCGGCCCGCGAGGCCGCGGTGGCGGCCGCCACCGCGGCCACCGGAGCGGTGCTGCGCGGCGCCTGACGCACCGTCGGCGCCCCGGGGCCCCGCCCGGGCGCGGTCCCGGCC
>NZ_JBHWBW010000350.1:0-8460 GCF_042735675.1 Kitasatospora sp. NPDC059571 | reverse complement strand
CCCTCAGGCCCGGACGGCCGTCCGGTCGTCCGCGGGCTCCGGCTCGGCGGCCCCGAGCCGGGCCGGCCACCAGACCCGGTCGCCGAGGTCGCGTACCAGCGCGGGCACCAGGAGCGAGCGGACCAGCAGGGTGTCGAGCAGGACGCCGAACGCCACGATGAAGGCGATCTGGACCAGGAAGGCCAGCGGGATGACGCCCAGTGCGGCGAAGGTCGCGGCCAGCACCACCCCGGCGGAGGTGATCACCCCGCCGGTCGCGGTCAGTCCGCGCAGCACCCCCTCGCGGGTCCCGTGCCGCAGCGACTCCTCGCGCACCCGGGTCATCAGGAAGATGTTGTAGTCGACCCCGAGCGCGACCAGGAAGACGTAGCCGTACAGCGGAACGGACGGGTCGGTGGCGGAGAAGCCGAACACGTGGGGGAGGACCAGGGCCGAGACGCCCAGGGTGGCGAGGTAGGACAGTGCCACGGTCGCGGCGAGCAGCACGGGCGCCAGCACCGAGCGCAGCAGGCCGATCAGGACGACCAGGATGCAGACCAGCACCACCGGGATGATCACCGTCCGGTCGTGCCGGGCGGTGGCCCGGGTGTCGTACTGCTGCGCGGTGTAGCCGCCGACCAGGGCGTCCGCGCCGGGGACGGCGTGCACGGCCGTGCGCAGCCGGCGGACGGTCGCCACCGCGGCGTCGCTGTCGGCCGGGTCGGCGAGGGTGGCGTCCAGTCGGACCGTGCCGTCGGCGGTCAGCACCGGGGCGGTGGGCGCGCCGCCGGTGTAGGGGCGGACGGCGGCGACGCCGGGTACGGTGCGGGCGGCCGCGGCGACGGCGTCGGCCCGGTCGGCGGCGGCGATCACCACGGCCGGGTTGCCGGATCCGCCGGGGAAGTGCGCGGAGAGCAGGTGCTGGGCGGCCACCGAGGGCTGCGGGTTGACGAACAGTTCGCTCTGCGGCACGCCCCGGGCGTCCAGGCCGGGGGCGAACGCGGCCAGCGCCGCCAGCACGGCGAGGCTCGCCGCCCACGTGGCCCGGGGCCGGCGGCCGACCAGCGCGGCGACCCGCCGCCAGACGCCGTGCACGGGGGTGCTGCCGTCCGCGGGCGGCCGGGCCGGCCAGTAGGCGCTGCGGCCGAGCAGTACCAGCGCGGCCGGCAGGAAGGTGAGGGCGGACAGCACCGCGCAGCCGATGCCGATCGCGCCGACCGGTCCGAGCGCCCGGTTGTTGGTGAGACCGGAGAGCAGCAGCACGAGCAGGCCGAGGGCGACCGTCAGCCCGGAGGCGGCGATCGGCTCCACGGACTGCCGCCAGGCGATCCGCATCGCGGTGAACCGGTCGCCGTGCAGCTGGAGCTCCTCGCGGAAGCGGGCGGAGAGCAGCAGCGCGTAGTCGGTGGCCGCGCCGATCACCAGGATCGAGAGCAGGCCCTGGACCTGGCCGTCCACCCGGACGATGCCGTGCGCGGCGAGCACGTAGACCACGGCGCAGGCCACCCCGAGGGCGAGGACGGCGCCGAGGATCACCAGCAGCGGCAGCAGGACGCTGCGGTAGACGGCCAGCAGGATCACCAGGACGACGCCGAGCGCGACGCCGAGCAGCAGGCCGTCGATGCCGGCGAAGGCCCCGGAGAGGTCGGCGAGCACGGCGGCCGGGCCGGCGATCCCGGCGGTCGTGCCGGGTACCCGTCCGGCGATGGTGCGGACGGCGTCGACGCTGTCCGCGGTGCTGCGGCCCAGGTCGGAGCGGAGCTGCACGACGCCCTGCAGGGCGCGGCCGTCGGCCGACGGGATCGCCGGCGACGCCTGGCCGGTGGCGCCGGGAACCGTGGCGGCGTCGTGCAGGGCCTGCTCGGCGGCGGTGCGCTGGGCGGCGGTGACCGTGCCGGATCGGCTCTCCCAGACGACGATCACCGGGAGGGTGGCGGCCGTCCGGAAGGCCTTGTCGAGCCGGGCGACCTCGGTGGACTCGGCGCTCTGCGGCAGGAAGGCGGCGCTGTCGTTGGTGGAGACCTCGGCCAGCCGGCCGGCGTACGACCCGAAGGCCCCGCCGAGGCCGAGCCAGACGACGAGCAGCGCCAGCGGGACGAGGAGTCTGAGGCGGCGTCGGGTGGAGAGCATGCGGAGCCCTTCGGAACGTGCGCGGGTGCCGGACACCCGGGACTATATCTCAAGCATTGAGAGACTTGATGCTGGAGATATTTTCTGTTCGGTAGATTGGGCCCGGTCAGCACCGGTGCGAGGCCGGGGCGGCCGGAGCGGACGCCTCGCATCGGATTCGGGGCGGGCGGATTCGGGGCGGCCGGATCCAGCGGGGCCGGTGCGGTCGGGCACGGCGAGCCGAGGTGGAGAGGCATGGCGACGGGCAGCGCGGCGAAGGGTCAGGACGGCGGGGACGCCGCCATCGACCGGCGGGCCTTCGGCCGCCTGCTGCAGGCGCTGGCCTCGGAGATGAACCTGCTCGGCCACGACTTCGCCGCCGCGCAGGGGCTGCACACCACGGACGTCAACGCCCTGCTCGCGATCATGCGGGCCTCCGAGCCGGGGTCCGCCGGGCCGATGACGCCGGGCCGGCTGCGCGACGAGCTGGCGCTCACCTCCGGGGCCGTGACCGCCGTCCTCGACCGGCTGGAGCGGGCCGGCCACGTGCACCGCAGCCGCGATGGCGCCGACCGGCGGCAGGTCCAGGTCCACTACGACCAGCAGGCGGGCAGCCTCGCCGCCCGCTGGTTCACCCCGGTCGCGGAGGCCACCGACACCGTGCGGGCCGAGTTCGACGAGGCGGAGCTGCACACGGTGGCCCGCTTCCTCGCCCGGATGACCGAGGAACTCGCCACCGAGCGTGACCGCCGACGGGCCTGAGCGCGGGTGCCCGAGGTGCCCCGGCGGCCGTCCGGCAGGTGTGCCGGGGCCGCCCGGCACCGAACTGACACCCCGCCTCACCTGCCCGACACGCCGTCAGCACTGTCTGACCCGGAGTCACCTGCGTGGTAGCGACACCCCGGTGCGCCCGTGCTCCGAACCCCCGTTCGCGCGCGCGTGGACCGGTGACTTTGGGTGGCGGCGTGTCGGGGCCAGGAATTCGCGCAGGGCGTGGTGCACCGTGAACAGGCCGAGGACCTCCTGCTCGACCCCGCCCGGGTCCCGGGAGCGCAGCACCAGGCGCGGTCCGCCGTGCCGGACCCGGATGACGTCCAGCACGCCGTCCGCCTCCCGGCCGCGGGCGTGCAGTGCGGCCAGGTCGCCGGCCGGGGCCTGCAGTGGGTCGGCGATGCTGGTGACCAGCCGGTGCGTGACGGTCGGATCGCCCGCGGAGTAGCCGACCACCCGGACCCGCTCGCCGCGGCCGCCGCCCGCCGGCCGGGGCAGCTCGCTGAGGTAGGAGCCGTCGTCGAGCAGGGCGGCCACCGGCAGCGGCACGTCCTCGCCGATCTGCCAGACCACGTCCGCGCCGGCGGCCCGGGCCGTGTACCAGCAGTCGAGATCGAAGAGGCGCTGGCCGGCCATCAGCAGCATTCCGGCCGAGAGCAGCGGCAGCAGCTTGGCGGCGAGCGAGTGCTCCGGTGCCGCGCTCGGCCCGACCTCCACGCCGAACACGCCGTCGTCGCCGTACTCGGTCAGGGCGGCGACCTTCGCCTGGGGGTACGGTCCCGATGCCCCGTCATCCGCCGGCTCCGGGGCGAAGTGGCGGATGTTCGCCTGACTGGGGGGCAGGTCGAAGGGGACCACCTCCACCGTCGCCACGTGCCAGGAGCGGAACCGTGCCGCCGAGTGCCGCTCGGGGCGCTCCGGCCGGCAGAACCGGTGCAGTAGTTCGCGCAGCGGGTCGGCGCCCAGCCGCTGCCGGGCCCGGCCGATGGCCGCGGTGGTCGGCACCTTCCAGTCCTGCGAGGTGCAGCGGTCGCGCCGGGGGAGCTGGGGGAGGAGGCGGGCGACGTCCTCGTAGCCGAGCTGCCAGAACAGGCACATCGCCAGGATGAAGTACAGCACGGTGTCAGCAGGCAGCAGCCGTCGGCGGCGCTCCGCGCGGCCGCAGACCGAGACCACCTCCTGCACGTGCTCCGGTGGGAACGCCCGGGCGAGGACTCCGAGTGCGACTGCCTGGGCGAGGTATCCGTCGGCGGCTGACTTCCGTTGGCCTGCTCTTGGCATCGCGGACCACGATATTCACTTAAGTCACCAGTACCCGTCAGAACACGAAGTGTCACCGCCGTGCGGCTCTGCCTAGCCTGAGCGCTGTGTCCGCACCTGCGGACCGTGCCGGCGGCCACGGCCCTGTCCGCCGCCGGCAGTCGGCCGGCGCGTGTCCGGACGGGAGCGGAGCGCCCGCTCGCCGGAGGCCGCCGACCGGGCGGGCCGCGGGACCTCCCGGTCCGCCGCGGCCACCGGCCATCGAACGGAACGTCGGTCCTCGTACCGCTGACGGGAAGGCATTGTCATGCCCATTTCACTACTGCTGGGGAGACTGGGTGCCGCGGCCGGCGTCGCAGCGCTGCTCGGCGTCCTGGTGCCGGGACAGGCACACGCGGCGGCCCCGCGGATCGTCCAGGACCGCCTCGCACCGGTCGCCATGGCCGAGGGCGTGGCCGCCGCGGCCCGTCTGACGGTCCACGCCTCCTCCTGCACCACCGTCAAGACCCTCGGTGTGGCCGTCCGCGACGAGGCCGAGAACAACCTCGACTTCCCCGGCGCCGCGACCGACGTCCGGGTCTGCCGCGGCGCCACCAGCGTCACCACCGGCAGCCGCACCCTCCCGCCCGGCACCTACACCGTCTTCGGCTACTGGCAGGACGACGCGGACGGCTGGCACGACCTGCCCGCCCGCCGGCTCACCGTCACCCCCGCGGCCGGCGCCGGCAGCCCCGCGGTGCCCGGCCAGCCGTCCGTGCCCGGCCTGCCCCACCTGCCCGGCATCCCCGGTCTGCCGGGTCTGCCCGGTATCCCCGACCAGCCGACCCCCGGCGGCGGCAGCGGCGGCCTCCCGCCCTTCTCCGGCACCTCGCTGGTCTGGTCCGACGAGTTCGACTCCGCCATCGCCTGGGGCTCCCGCTGGACGGGGGACCGCACCAGCTCGTACCGCTACGGCGACCACAACCCCGACGACAACAAGCTCGACTGGCTCTCCACCGGCGCGGTCAGCGTCGCCGACGGCGTCGCCACCTTCACCGCGCGCCCGAGCGACCGCGTCCTGGAGAACGGCCGGCAGGCCTGGGAGACCGGGCTGCTCACCACCGAGTACTCCGACCAGGGCTTCCAGGTCCGCACCGGCGACTACGTCGAGACCCGGGTCAGGCTGCCCGAGGGCCAGGGCGCCTGGCCGGCCCTGTGGACGTGGAAGAACGGCAACGGCGAGGTCGACAGCTTCGAGTACCACCCGGACAACCCGAACCTGCTGGAGCTCAGCAACCGGGTCCGCCGCGGCGCGAAGTACTACCGCGGCCCGGCCGACATCGGCCCCGGCCAGTGGGTCACCATCGGGACCTACTACGGCTCCCGCTCGGTCGAGTGGTACGTCAACGGCAGCCGGGTCTACTCCGACCGGGCCGGCGTCGGCCCGCGGTGGTCCGCCTACCTGATCCTCAACCTCTCCGTGGTGGCCGGGAACTACCACCCGGCCCCGGAATCGGCCGAGCCGCTCGAGTTCGCCGCCGACTACGTCCGGGTGTACCGCTGACGGGCGGCCCGAGCGCACAGGCGGGCCCCGTCCCGGGCGGCCGGTCGGTACCGGCCGCCGGGCGGGGATCCCGCCGTTCCCGGATCAGTCCGTGCCGCGCGCCGGGCCGGCCCGCAGACCGGGGTTCCCCACCCGGCTGTGCGAGCGCCCGTAGAGCCCGTACACCACGAAGCCGAGCGCCATCCAGATCAGGAACCGCCACCAGGTGGCCACCGGCAGGTTGATCATCAGCCACAGGCTGGCCAGCACCGAGAGCACCGGCAGCACCGGCACCCACGGGCAGCGGAAGGCGCGCGGCAGGTCGGGCCTGGTGCGGCGGAGCACCACCACGCCGATCGAGACCACGATGAAGGCGAACAGGGTGCCGATGTTCACCAGCTCCGACAGCTCCTCCAGCGGGATCAGCCCGGCCAGCACCGCGACCACCAGCCCGAGCATCACGACCGCCCTGATCGGCGTGCCGAACCGCGGGTGCACCGCGGAGAAGGTGCGCGGCAGAAGACCGTCGCGGCTCATCGCGAAGAAGACCCGGCTCTGGCCGAGCAGCAGGATCATGGTCACCGAGGTCAGGCCGGCGACCGCCCCGACGTTGATGATGTCGGCGAACGCGTCCTGCCCGACCGCCTTGAACGCGTCCGACAGCGGGGCGTTGTCGGAGAGCTCGGTGTACTTCTCCATCCCGGTCACCACCAGCGACA
This sequence comes from Kitasatospora sp. NPDC059571, assembly GCF_042735675.1. NCBI lineage: Bacteria > Bacillati > Actinomycetota > Actinomycetes > Kitasatosporales > Streptomycetaceae > Kitasatospora > Kitasatospora sp. NPDC059571. Next base: position 2,100 of record NZ_JBHWBW010000350.1, on the reverse strand, counting down.
CCGCCATGTACAGCACGGTGCAGACGATCAGTGAACCGAGGATGCCGCGCGGCACGTCGCGCTGCGGGTTGCGGGTCTCCTCGGCCGCGGTCGCCACCACGTCGAAGCCGATGAACGCGAAGAAGACCACGGCCGCCGCCGTGAAGATGCCCATCACGCCGAAGTCGGTGGGCGTGTAGCCGAACAGCGCCTCGACCAGCGGGGTCTTGCCGCCCGACATGCCCTCCACCGGCTTCGACGGCGGGACGAACGGCGAGTAGTTCTCGGCCTTCACGAAGAACAGGCCAGCCACGATCACGATCAGGACCACCAGGACCTTGATGCCGACGATGACCCGGGTGACCTCCGCGGACAGGTGCATCCCGGCCACGATCACCGCGGTCAGCACCACCACCAGCAGCGTCGCCGGCAGGTTGAAGCTCCACCCTCCGGTGTCGGCGCCGGTCAGCGCGTGCGGCAGCGTCACCCCGGCGCTCTCCAGCAGCGACTGGACGTACCCGGACCAGCCCACCGCGACCACCGACGCGCCCAGCGCGAGTTCCAGGACGAGATCCCAGCCGATGATCCAGGCCGGCAGCTCGCCGATCGTGGAGAACGCGAAGGTGTAGGCCGACCCCGCCACCGGGACGGTGGACGCCAGCTCGGCGTAGCAGAGCGCCGCCAGGGCGCAGACCACGCCGGCCGCGGCGAAGGAGAGCGCGACCGACGGGCCCGCGTGGTTCTTGGCCGCGGTGCCGGTCAGCACGAAGATGCCGGTGCCGATGATCACGCCGACACCGAAGACGGTCAGGTCGAGCGCCGAGAGCGAGCGGCGCAGCCGGTGCTCGGGCTCCTCGGTATCCGCGATCGACTGCTCGACCGGCTTGGTGCGGACGAGGCTGCGCAGGAACGGTCTCGATTCGGGCGCACTGGTCATTCGGTCCTCCTCGGGTCGTCCGATCACGCGTACCCCGCCGACCCCCGCGCACGCCGTGCCCGACCGGGCTTCAGCCGAAAGCCCCACGCCCGCGCCCGCCCGCGCCCGCCCGCACTCCTGCCGATCCGGCCCGGATCCGGACCGATCCGCGCGGCGCGCGGCTCCGAACCGCCGGTGGTGTCCGTGTGCACCGTTGGGGTGCGATTGCCGGATCCGGCCGTTATGGCCGGTTCCGGTGGTTTCGGGTACGGACGGTCATGAGTTCGGAGAGGATTCCCCCCGTGACACGTGGGTGGTGGACGGGGCGCCGCGATGCGCTCCTGAGCGCGCTGGCGCGCGAGCTGTTGCTGTGGGGCGAGGACGTCCTGGACGATCCGGGGGCGGGTGAGATCGCCACCCTGCTGGCCGAGATCGCCGAACGTGCCGCCGCCGACCGCAGGGATCCGGCCCTCGCCGACGCCGCCCGGCTGCTCGACGCCGCCGCCCGCGAGTGCGCCCGCGCGGACCGCTTCCTCGGCGCCTTCCTGCCGCAGGTCGTCCGCCACCTGCGTGCCGCACTCGCCCTCCTCGGCCAGGCTCGCGCTCTCCTGATGGACCGTCAAGTTCTGGTCGGTGGAGCACCGGTGGCCCGCTGACCGGGGCCCGTCGTGGCCCGGAAGGGATCGGCCGCATCCCGATGCGCACCGGCCGGCGGACGCTACAGTCGTGCCGAGGGCGCGGCCGCGCGGCCCCCGGAGGGGGCACCCGTGTCGACCTGGAGCGGTATCGGGACCAAGTGCCTCGGCTTCGGCCACCGACAGGCGGACGGCAGCCACCACGCGACCAGGTGGGCGGTGCTGTTCGACCTGCCGGTGATCCCGCTGCGCCGTCACCGGCTGAGGGTCGGCGCGACGCTGCACACCCGGCTCGGCAACGGCTCCCGCTCGGTGACCCGCTACGAGATGCTCGGCGAGGACGCCCTGGTGGTGCGCGAGGTGCTCACCACCTACCTGGTCTACTGGATCATCGGGCCGGTGCTGGCGCTCGGGCCCGTGGTGGCGCCCCCGGCCCCCCTCGGCGGCGCCCGACTCGGCTTCCTGCCCTGGCTGTTGATCCTCGGGCTCGGCACGACCTGGGCGATCGGGGTCCCCGTCATCAGGGGAGTCGTCCTACGCAACCGGCTCGGCCTGCCCAAGGGCTGAGCC
>NZ_JBHWBW010000349.1:0-8462 GCF_042735675.1 Kitasatospora sp. NPDC059571 | reverse complement strand
CCCGCTGTGGGGGGGGGGGTTTAGTGTTTACCCCCACTGGAGCCCGGGGCCCTGGGGCGCGGGGCGGGGGCGCCGCCCGTCCATGGCCAGCGGGAAGTGCACCGGCCGGTGCTCCTGGAGCGGGCGGGTGCCGCGCCGGGTGTGGTCGGCCGAGGAGCGGGCCAGCCCGCCGTGGTGCCGCAGCAGCGCCTTGACCTCGACCGGGACGAGCTCCATCCGCCGCCAGCCGGGCGCCGCCCGGCCGACCGCGTGGTGCCAGGTCCAGCCGGGCGGGGTGGCGACGGCGGTCGGCAGGTCGGCCCAGAGCTCGTGGCCCTGCGTGTAGAGCGCGGCGTTGGCCGACACGTAGTCGGTCAGCCGCAGCTCGTCCACGCCGAAGCCCTCCGGCGGGTCGGCGACCTCGGCGGCGGCGGCCGCGTACGGGGCGAAGTCCGGGAAGCCGTACTCGTCCACGCGGACGCCCGCCGGGTGCGCCGCGGCCCGGACCGGATCCGGGAACTGCACCACCTGGCCCGCGTACGCCGCGTTGGGCGCGGCCGCGGCTCCGGGCCGACCTGTCGTCATCAGGGCTCCCCCACTGGCTGCTGCAACATTGCGGGCACCAGCGTAGGGGACGCCGTACCCCCTGTGGCCAGGGGCGGCGGACGAGCTAGCGGTTCTTCAGCGCCTTCGCCAGCGCCTCCGCGACCCGCACCTGCTGGTCCTCGGTGATCTGCGGGAACAGCGGGAGGGTGAGGATCTCGGTGGCGGAGCGCTCGGCGACCGGGAAGGACCCCTCGCCGTGGCCGAGGCCGCGGAAGGCGGGCTGGAGGTGGACCGGCACCGGGTAGTGCACCCCGGCGCCGATGCCCGCGGCCCGGAGGTCGGCGAGCACCGCGTCGCGCCCGCGCGCCACCCGCACGGCGTACAGGTGCCAGACGTGCTCGTTGCCGGGCAGGGTGTGCGGCGTGCTCACCCCGTCCAGGCCGGCCAGCAGCTCGGCGTAGCGGGCCGCGGCGGCCCGGCGGGCCTCGTTCCAAGCGGGCAGCCGGCGGAGCTTGGCGCGCAGCACCACCGCCTGGAGGGTGTCCAGGCGGGAGTTGAAGCCGAACCGCTCGTGCACGTACTTGCGCCCCGAGCCGTGGTCCCCCATCAGCCGGACGGCGGTGGCCAGCCGTTCGTCGTCGGTGGTGACCGCGCCGGCGTCGCCGTAGGCGCCGAGGTTCTTGCCGGGGTAGAAGCTGGTCGCCGCGATCCGTCCCCAGGACCCGGCGGGGCGGCCGTCCTGCCGGGCGCCCTGGCACTGTGCGGCGTCCTCCACCACCGGCCGCCCGCCGGCCAGGGCGAGCAGCGGGGCCATCGGCGCGAGCTGGCCGTTGAGGTGGACCGGGAGCAGTGCGGCGACCTGCGGCAGGACGGCCTCCACGGCCCGCGGGTCGATCAGGAGGTGGGTGTCGTCGACGTCGACCGGCACCGGCCGCAGGCCCGCCCGGACGACCGCCTCCACGGTGGCGACGAAGGTGTTGGCGGGCACCGCCACGCCGGCGCCGGCCGGCAGGTCGAGGGCGCGCAGCGCGAGTTCGACGGCGTCGGTGCCGTTGGCGGTGCCGATCGCGTGCCGGACGCCGCTGAACGCGGCGTACTCGGTCTCGAACGCGGCGACGTCCGGCCCCTTGATGTAGGCGCCGGAGGCCAGCACCGCGTCGAAGCCGGCCCGGACCTCCTCGGCGACCTCGGCGTGCGAGGCGTGCAGGTCGACGAGCGGGATGTCGGTCATGGGATTCGCCTCTCGGCAGGCTCGGGTACGGGGTCGGTGGACGGCTCGGTGCACGACTGGGCGGGCAGTGGGCCGGGTGCCGGGCGGCCGGCGGGCAGCGGTTCGACCCGCAGCGGGAGCGCGCCGCCGGCCAGGCACGCCCCGGTGGCGGCGGACCACTTCCAGTGGTGGCGGGGGCACTCGACGATGCCCTCGGCGATCAGCGCGTGGCTGAGGTCCTCGCCGGCATGCGGGCACCAGCGCTGCAGCCGCAGGCCGTCCCGCTCGATCGTCTCCCCCGTGGCGGCCCGCTCGCGCACCAGCCGCCGGGTCTGCGCCGGCTGGTGGCCGTAGCGCAGCAGGGAGAGCAGGGTGAGGTCGAAGACGTCGGGGTCGCGGTGCAGGCCGAGGCGCATGGACAGCAGCGCCTCCTCCCAGCCGGCCCGGCCGTCGAGGACGGCCCGCAGGGCGCGCGGCGGGACCCGCAGGGTGTACGCCGGGTCGACGGGCTCGTCCTCCAGCTCGATCCGGCCGGCGAGGTCGCCGAGGGCGATCCGCCAGGCGGCGCCGCCCGCCTCCAGGGCCAGGCCCCCGCGGTAGTCGGCGAGCAGCGGGCGGTTGAGCCGCCGGAGCCGGTCGAAGTGGGCGGCGACCTCGTCGGCGGTCGGCTCGGGGGACTCGCTGAGGTGGTAGGCCTGCCACTCGTCGCGGCGGCGCTCGCGGTAGTCGTCGAGGTAGCCGTCCGGGTCGGTGAGCCAGCGCCCGGGGGTGCTCGGGGCGGCGGCGAGGTCGCCCGGGGAGGTGCGCAGCACGAGGGTGTCGGGGCAGGCGAGCGCGAAGTCGGCGGCGACGTCCTCCCAGTGCGGGAAGATCGTGCGCTCGCGGTCGTTGAAGCGGGCGAGCTCCGGGTCGAGGAAGCAGGCCGGACCGGCCGACGGGAGGTAGGCGCGGGCGCCGGTGAGGTGAACCTTGCGGGCCAGGCTGTCCATCAGGTCGGCGCGGACGGCGGCGGTCTTGGCGGCCATCTGCGCGGGCGGGTAGTCGTAGGCGTTCGGGTACCACATCGCGCCGGAGTACTGGGCGGCCAGCAGGTCGACGCCGGTGGGGAGTTCGGACAGCGGGGGGTTGCAGTCGTTGAGGTCGAGGAAGCGCGTGCCGCCGAGGTCGAGCAGCAGCGCGCTGTCCTCCTTGTGGCTGGTGTCGAGCAGCATGGTCGCGGTCGCGTCGGGGCCGAGCCGGTACTCCTCGCGGTGGGCGAGCCGGACCTGCCGGGTGAAGCCGAGCGCGGTCAGCCGCCGGGCGAGCGACCCGGTGCGGAAGCGCGGCACCAGCACGGTGACGTCCCGGGAGAGCCTGGCCAGCAGCCGCTCGTCGAAGTGGTCCTCGTGGGTGTGCGAGACGTAGAGGTAGTCGTAGCGGCCGGCGGCGACCTCGGGCAGCAGCCACCGGTTGTCGGGGTAGGGGAACCAGGCCTCCAGGAAGGCCGGGTGGAACCACGGGTCGATCAGGATGCGCAGGCCGGCGTGCTCGACCAGGAAGCCGGCGTGCCCGAGGTGCCTGACCGACGTCACCCGACGGCCTCCAGCAGGGCGATGGCCACGGTGTCCTGCTGCTCCTCGCTGAGGGTGTGGAAGAGCGGCAGGATCAGCGAGCGGCCGGTGATCAGCTCGGTGGCGGGCAGCGGGACGCGCGCGGTGCCCTTGTACGGGGCCTCCAGGTGGGCGGCCATGATGCCGCGCCGCGCGGAGACCCCGGAGTCGGCGAGCCGGGCGAGCACCTCGGTGCGGTCGGGTGCGCCGTCCGGCAGCAGCAGCCAGCAGGCCTGGTAGTTGCCGGTGCCGTGCGGCGGGTCGGTGACCATGCCGGCGGCGAGCGGGCCGAGCAGGGCCCGGTAGCGCTCGGCCAGCACGCGCCGGCGCCCGACCATCGCGGGCAGCTTGCCCAGCTGCACCAGACCGATCGCGGCCTGGATGTCGGTCATCCGGTAGTTGAAGCCGATCTCGTCGTACGTCTCGACGACGGCGGCCCCGCCGGCGGCGGTGTGCCGGTCGGCGGCCGAGACGCTCATCCCGTGCTCGCGCAGCCGGCGCAGCCGGGCCGCGAGGCCGGCGTCGTGGCAGGTGACCATCCCGCCCTCGCCCGTGGTGAGCAGCTTGCGGGGGTGGAAGGAGTAGGCGGCGATCGCCGCGCCGGCCCCGGCCGGGCGGCCGCGGTAGGTGGCGCCGGCGCCGCAGGCGGCGTCCTCGATCACGGTGGCGCCGCGCGGTTCGGCCACCGCGCGGATCGCGTCCAGGTCGACCGGGATGCCGCCCTGGTCGACGGCGATCACGGCCTTCGTCCGGTCGGTGAGCAGCGGCGCCACGGTGTCGGCGGTCAGGTTGCCGGTGGCCGGGTCGACGTCGGCGAAGACCGGGACGGCGCCGACGTAGGTGACGGCGTTGGCGGTGGCGATGAAGGAGAGCGAGGGCACCACGACCTCGTCGCCGTGGCCGACGCCGGCGCCGATCAGTGCCAGGTGCAGGGCGGTGGTGCAGGAGGAGACCGCGACGGCGTGCGGCACCCCGAGGTGCTCGGCGAAGGCGCGCTCGAACTCGGCGACGCGCGGGCCCTGGGCGACCCAGCCGGAGCGGACGGCCTCGGCCGCCGCCTCGGCCTCCTCCTCGCCGAGCCAGGGGATCATGACGGGGATGGTGGACACAGGTCTGCTCCGGGGGGTGCTCGCGGTTCACGGCGTGCGGCTCGCGGCGTGAGGTTCACGGCGTGCGGCGCGCGGGTCGGGACGGTGAGGACGGCCGGGGGCGGCCCGGGGACTGCTACTGCTCGCGCCACCAGTCGACGAGCCGGCGCAGGCCCTCGTCCAGGCCGAGTTCGGGCTTCCAGCCGAGGTCGCGCTCGGCGGCCGAGATGTCGGCGAGCCGGCGCACCACGCCGCCCGCGGTGCCGCGGGCGGGGCCGTGCTCGACGTCGAGGTCGGTGCGGTCCATGGCGGCGAGCAGGGCGTCGGCGAGGCCGCGCAGCGAGACCTCGGAGGCGGAGGCGATGTTGTAGACCCGGTCGGTGACCGGGGCCGCGGCGGCCAGCAGGTTGGCCCGGGCGATGTCCTCGGTGTAGACGAAGTCCATGGTCTGGGCGCCGTCGCCGAAGATCAGCGGGGGCTGGCCGGCGGCGATCCGCTCCATCCAGCGGATGAAGACCTCGGTGTAGCGGCCGTGCACGTCCATCCGGGGCCCGTACACGTTGAAGTAGCGCAGCGCGACGTAGTCCAGGCCGGTCGTGGCGTGGAAGCTGCGCAGCATGCCCTCGTTGAACACCTTGGCGGCGCCGTAGAAGGTGTCGTTGTTGTAGGGGTGCTGGGTCTCCGGCGTCGGGAAGGTGTCGGCGAGGCCGTAGACGGAGGCGGTGGAGGAGGCGACCAGCTTGCGGACGCCGCGCTCGGCGGCGGCCTCGATGACGTCGAAGGTGCCGTCGACCATGATCTCCAGGGCGAGCCGGGGCTCGGCGGCGCACTGGGTGATCCGGATCGCGGCGAGGTGGAAGAGCAGGTCGGTGTCGTCGCCGAGGAGTTCGCGCAGCAGGGCGCGGTCGCGGATGTCGCCGTCGACGACGCGCAGCTGCCCGGGGGCGGCGAGGTGCTCGGCGCGGGCGAGGTTCGCCATCCGGCCCCGGACGAAGTTGTCCAGGACGACGACCTCGCGGGCCCCGGCCTCGATCAGCTGGTCGACGACGGTGGAGCCGATGGTGCCGGCGCCGCCGGTGACCAGGCAGCGGGATCCGGTGACGGGGACTGCGTTCATCGGGCGGCGGCCCTCTCCTGTGCGGTGATCAGTTCGATGTCGGTGTCCGCGCCGGCCCCGACGGGCACGGTGGCGCCGCCGAGTTCCAGGCTGCGGGAGGCGGCGTGCAGCAGCCGCAGCACGCGCAGGCCGGAGCGGCCGTCGGTGAGCGGGGCGCGGCCCTCGGTGATGGCGGCGGCGAACTCGGCCATCACGTTGCGCAGCGCCTCCTGCTCGACCAGCGCGGGGGCGACCATGTCGCCGACCCGGTAGGAGATCAGGGCGCGGTGCCGGATGGCGTCGGTGAGCTCGTCGGGCGGGGTGAGGTCGACGCCGCGGTCGTGGACGGTGAGGCGGGCCTGCGGGTTGAGGTCGTCCCAGACCAGGGTGCGCCGGGAGCCGCCGATCAGCGTGGTGCGGACCTTCGTCGGCGACAGCCAGTTGACGTGGCAGTGCGCGAGGGCGCCGTTGCTGAGCCGGACGGTGAGGTAGGCCACGCAGGCCCGGCCGGCGCCGATCGGGTCGGCGCCCTGGGCGCTGACGCCGACCGGTTCGACGCCGGGCGGCAGCACGAAGTCGAGGATGGACAGGTCGTGCGGGGCGAGGTCCCACAGGACGTCCACGTCCGGCTGGACCAGGCCGAGGTTGATCCGCACCGAGTCGAAGAACTGGACGTCGCCGATCTCGCCGCCGTGCACCAGCTCGCGGATCCGGCGGACGACCGGGGTGTAGCAGAAGGTGTGGTCGCACATCAGCACCAGGCCGCGGTCCTCGGCGAGCTCGCACAGCTCGGCGGCGTCCTCGGCGGTGGTGGTGATCGGCTTCTCGACCAGCACGTGCTTGCCGGCCTCCAGGGCGGCCCGCACCAGCCGGTAGTGGGCGGCCGCGGGGGTGGCGATCGCCACCGCGCGCACCCGCTCGTCCGCGAGCACCTCGTCGAAGGAGGTGGTGGCGCGCACCGTGCTGTACTCGCCGAGCACCCGGCGGGAGCGCTGCTCGTCCAGGTCGCACAGCCAGTGCAGCCGCAGGGCCGGCGTCTGCTGGGCGTTGCGGACCAGGTTCGGGCCCCAGTAGCCGGCGCCGACGACGGCCAGGCCGATCCGCTCGGCGGCGCGCGGCTCCGCGGCTCCGGGTGTGGGGACGTGCTCGCCGGGCGCCTCGTGCGCCTCGGCCGCCGGCCCGCCCTGCATCGGCATCGACATCGACAAGACCCCCCTTGTCCGGTGCCGGAGCGTCACTGCGCCGGCACCCCGCTGTCCGTACGGGCCGGGCACGCACGCTCCCGCCGGCACTCCCGCCGGCGGGGCCCCCACGGTGCGCCCAGGTGGCCTCGCAGCTGGAACGGTACCGGCCGCCGTGCGCGCCGCGGGCCCGAATCCGCAAACCTGAGGCGCGCTCACCGGCGGTTCGCAACGCTCCGTACACCCCGGGTCCGTGGCGTCCTGACGGGTTTGACAGTCTTGTGGCCCAGAATGTGACACCCGGACCGGAATTTGCCGGTCCGTCGGTTCCGCCGCCCGGTCGGGCGGGCGGGCCGCGCAGAACCGAGGAGAGTCATGCCAGCGAGCCCGTCGGGCGGCGAGGAGCCGCCGGCCGCCGCCGCGGCCGCCCCGGTGCTGCGCCACCACCGCGACAGCCTGCTGCCCGCCGTGGCGGCGGCGCTGTCGCTGAAGAACGGCCAGGTGCACACCCTCGCGGGCGACAAGGCCGACCTGGCTCCCCTGCTGCACCCGCTGGTCGCGGAGTTCCTGGCCGCGCTGCCGATCGAGCACCGCGAACGCTTCCTGGGCCGCTGCCCGGAGGCGGTGCTCCTCTCCCAGTTCCTGTCCACGGTGGACACCGGGCGGTCCAAGCGGGCCGCCCGCAAGCCGCTCTCCCTGCACGACGCCCGCAAGGCGCTCAAGGGGGCCCGGCTGACCACCGTGCGCATCCGGGAGGAGGGCGATCCGGCGCACGGCACGCACGCACCGCCGTGCCGGTCCTGCGGGCCGCTGCTGGAGCACCTGAACGTGGTGAGCGTCGCGGTCGGGCCGCCGGCCCGCTGACGCCGCCCCACCCCTGTCCCCGACCCATGGAGCAGACCCTGAACCCCACCGCCGTGCGCACCCACCCGCGCTTCCCCGCCGACGTCGCCGCCGCCCTCAAGCAGGCCGGCTGGCACCCGGGGCGCTGGGAGATCCGCCAGGCCGAGGCCTGGGCCGACGTGCTCGCGCAGCACGGCGGGCCGCTGGACACCCCGCACTCCGTCTTCCCGGCCGCCGTCGAGGCGTGGGCCGAGTTCGGCGGGCTCTCGTTCGACCTGTCAGGTCCCGGTCGGGTCCTCGCCCCGACACCCTTCCTGCTGGACCCGCGCTGCGGGCTGCACCAGCCGCGCACCCTGGCCGACCTGGGCCGGGCGCTCGGCACCCGGCTGGCCCCGCTCGGCGAGGAGCTGTACGGGCAGGCGCTGCTGGCCGTGGACGAGGGCGGCCGGGTGTTCAGCCTGGACGCCACCGGCGAGTGGTACCTGGGCGCGACGGTGGACCAGGCACTGGCCGTCCTCGTGCTGGGCCTCGCCCCGGAGCGGCTGCGCACCGCCTGACGGGGCGTCCGCACAGGTTTTCCGGAATCCCTCCCGCTCGATCCCGCTCGGCGCCACACTGTGGAGATTCCGAGGAGAGAACCGGGAGGGTCCGCGATGAGCGTCGAGACCGCCGCCGCCACGGTGAGCACCGCGGCCGCGACCCGCACCGAGCGCCTGCCGCTGTTCGACAACGCCAAGTTCGCCGCGGTGGCGCTGGTGGTCTGCGCGCACACCTGGATGCCGCTGCTGACCGCGGACCGGACGAGGGCCCCCCGGGGGCGCCACGGGGCGGGGGTGGCGTTGGCGGTGGTTCGGTACCAGGGCGGGAAGTTCGCCCGGCCCCGGCCCGGCCCCCCGCGGGGGGGCGGGCGGGGCGCGGGGGGGGGGGGGG
>NZ_JBHWBW010000348.1:0-8511 GCF_042735675.1 Kitasatospora sp. NPDC059571 | reverse complement strand
GTGCGGCAGGGCCTCGGCGACACCGTCCGCGACCCGGCGCTCGGCACGCTGAACTTCGCGGTCGCGGACGCCGCCACCGGCGCCCTGCTCCAGGGCTCCGGCGAGGGTGTCCCGGCCACCCCCGCCTCCACCACCAAGCTCGCCACCGCGGTCGCCGCGCTGACCTACCTCTCGGCCACCACCCGGCTGCCCACCACCGTCGTCCGCGGCGCCCGGCCCGGCACCATCACCCTGGTCGGCGGCGGCGACCCGACCGTGACCGTGCTCCCGCCCGACCAGGTCCGGATCGGCGGCGCCCCGGTGGACCCGGACACCACCCCCGCCTCGCTGGCCGACCTCGCCGCCCAGACCGCGGCCGCCCTCAGGGCGGCGGGCACCACCACCGTCCACCTCGACTACGACACCTCGCTGTACAGCGGGCCGCTGCTCCACCCGGAGCACGACGCGATGAACATCGCCGCCGTCACCCCGCTCATGGTCGACGAGGGGCGGATCGACCCGCTCTCCCCGGACGAGGCCCCCGCCCGCGTCTACGACCCGGCAGGACAGGCCGCCGCCGCCCTCGCCGACCGGCTGCGCGCCGCCGGCATCACCGTCGACGGCACCCCGGCGCAGGCCGCCGCGACCGCCGGTGCGCCGGTGCTCGGCCGGGTGCTCTCGCCGACCCTGGCCCGGCTGATCGAGCGGATGCTCACCACCTCCGACAACTCCCTCGCCGAGGCCATCGCCCGGCAGGCGGCCCTCGCCGCGCACCGCCCGGCGAGCTTCGACGGCGCCGCCGCCGCGACCACCGACGCCCTGGCGAGGCTCGGCGTCCCGACCGCCGGGGTGAAGCTGGCCGACGGCAGCGGGCTCAGCAAGGCCGACCTGATCCCCCCGGTCACCCTCACCGAGCTGCTCGCCCGGGCCGCCTCCCCGGGCCACCCGGAACTGCGGCCGCTGCTCACCGGCCTCCCGGTGGCCGGCTTCACCGGCACCCTGGTCAACCGGTTCGGCACGCGCTCCGGCGCCGGGGCGGCGGCCGGCCTGGTGCGGGCCAAGACCGGCACCCTCTCCGGGGTCTACACGCTGGCCGGCACGGTCGTCGACGCCGACGGCCGGGTCCTGGCGTTCGCCCTGATGACCCGCACCACGGCCGACCCCGGCGCGGCCCGCGACGCGGTCGACCGGATCGTCGCACGGATCGCCGCCTGCGGCTGCCGCTGAGCCCCCGCGCCGCCGCACCCCGCGCCCGGCCGGTTCTCTCCCCCCGCCGCCCGCCAGCACGTACGGTGAGGTCATGACGAGCGCGAGCGGTGGGGCAGGCATGGTCGACTGGAACCTCGCGGTCAGCACCGCGACCCGGCTGGCCAGGCCCGGTCCTGAGGTGACGCGGGAGGAGGCCGCCCGGGTCGTCTCCGAGCTGCGCCGGCACGCGCTGGAGGCCGAGGAGCACGTCCGCGGCTACACCGAGCTGCGGCCGGCCCGGCTGGCCGACGCCGAGGCGACCCCGGTGCTGGTCGTCGACCGGCCCGGCTGGGTGCGGGCCAACGTCGCGGGCTTCCGGACGATCGTCCAGCCGCTGGTCGACCGCCTCCAGGCGCGGCGCTCGGAGACCGCCGGCGCCGCCCTGTTCGGCTCGCTGGGGGAGAAGGCCACCGGGGTCGAGGTCGGCGCGCTGCTGGCCTTCCTGTCGACCAAGGTGCTCGGGCAGTACGAGACCTTCGCCCCGGCGGCGCTGCCGGCCGCGCCGGACAGCCCGGCCGGGCTGTTCGACAAGCCGCGGCGCGGCCCGGAGCCGCCGGGCCCGGGGCGGCTGCTGCTGGTCGCGCCCAACATCGTCCAGGTCGAGCGGGAGCTGGACGTGGACCCGCACGACTTCCGGCTCTGGGTCTGCCTGCACGAGGAGACCCACCGCACCCAGTTCAGCGCGGTGCCCTGGCTGCGCGACCACATCCAGTCCGAGGTGCAGTCCTTCCTCGCGCAGACCGACGTCGACCCCGGCGCGCTGCTGGAGCGGGCCAGGGAGGCCCTCGCGGACGGTGTGCCGGGCCTCGGGGGCCGGGGTGACGGTTCGGGGCCCTCGACGCTGCTGGAGGCCGTCCAGTCGCCCGCCCAGCGCGAGGTGCTGGGCCGGCTCACCGCGGTGATGTCGTTGCTGGAGGGGCACGCCGACGTGGTCATGGACGGCGTCGGCCCGGCGGTGGTGCCGAGCGTCGCCGAGATCCGCGAGAAGTTCCAGCGGCGCCGCGACCGCGGGGCCGGCCGGCTCGACCTCGTCCTGCGGCGGCTGCTCGGGATGGACGCCAAGCTCCGGCAGTACCAGGACGGCGCGGTGTTCGTCCGCGGCGTGGTGGACCGGGTCGGCATGGCCGGCTTCAACCGGGTCTGGACCTCGCCGAACACCCTGCCCACCAAGGAGGAGGTCCACGACCCGGCCGCCTGGGTGGCCCGGGTGGCCCGCTGACCGACCGGCGCGCGCGTACGGCCGAACGGCCGTGCGCAGACCGGACGGGGGCCGGATGAACGTTTCTCCATTCACCCGTACGTGGGACCGTGGAGGCGGCGCAGGCGCGCAGGGCCTGCGAGGCCGCTGCTTTCTGCGACCATCTGTGAGCGCCCGGTGACCGAGAGCGCGCAGGGTCCCCGCCCAGCCGCCCCCGCTCCGGCCGCCCGTCCCTCCCCCTCCGCCAAGGAGTGCACCCCGTGGGCCCTCACCCTGCCGTCGCGGCGATACGCCTCGCCGTCCGCCGCACTCTCGCCGACCTCGCGGCCGAGGCCGGCGTCACCGTCGCCGCCCGCGCGCCGCAGAGCCGACGGGCCCCGGCACCCGCCCTGGTGCCGGCCGGCCCCGCCACCGCCCTCATCGGCAACGCCCGCCGCCATCCGTCCGGGCTGCCGCGCACCCCCGCCGCCCCCGGCTCCCCGCTCGTCCTGGTCGCCGTCAGCGGCGGCGCCGACTCGATGGCCCTGGCCACCGCCACCGCCTTCGAGGCCCCCAAGCTCGGCCTGCGGGTCGGCGCGGTCACCGTCGACCACGGCCTGCAGCCCGGGTCCGCCGAGCGGGCCGACCTGGTCGCTGCCCGGCTGCGCGAGCTCGGCCTGGACCCGGTCGAGGCCGTCCCGGTGCAGGTCGGCCGCGCCGGCGGACCGGAGAACGCCGCCCGGGACGCCCGCTACGCCGCCCTCGACGAGGCCGCCGACCGGCTCGGCGCGCTCGCCGTCCTGCTCGGCCACACCCGCGACGACCAGGCCGAGACCGTCCTGCTCGGCCTCGCCCGCGGCTCCGGCGCCCGCTCGCTGGCCGGCATGCCCGCGCAGAAGGGCCGCTACCGCCGCCCGCTGCTGGAGCTGGACCGGGCCGCCACCCGCCAGGCCTGTTCCGCCCAGTCCATCCCGGTCTGGGACGACCCGCACAACGCCGACCCCGCCTACACCCGCTCCCGGGTCCGCCACGAGGTGCTGCCGGTGCTGGAGAAGCACCTGGGCGGCGGCGTGGTGGAGGCGCTCGCCCGCACCGCCCGGCTGTTCCGCGACGACGCCGACGCACTCGACCAGTGGGCCGCCCTGGCCGAGCGCGACCTCCGGACGGCCGAAGGCGCCCTGGACGTCGACAAGCTCGCCGAACTGCCCCCCGCGGTCCGCCGCCGGGTGCTCCGCCGGGCCGCGCTGCGGGCCGGATGCCCGGCCGGGGACCTCTTCGCCCGGCACCTGGAGAGCGTCGACCTGCTCGTCACCGGGTGGCGGGGCCAGGGACCGCTCCACCTACCCGGGGGGGTCGAAGCGAGCCGCCGGTGTGGCACGCTGGTGTTTCGGCGACAGGGCGACTAGCGGCAACGCGTCGCAGGGCCGCCGCCGACACAGGACCCCGAACGTTTGAGGACGTATCCCCGGTGGATCAGAACGACATGGGCGCCGACCTGGCGAAGGTGCTCATCAGCAAGGACGAGATCGACGCCAAGCTGCTTGAGCTGGCCGAGCGGATCGACCGCGACTACGCCGGGCGCGACCTGCTGCTGGTCGGCGTGCTCAAGGGTGCCGTCATGGTGATGGCCGACCTCGCCCGGACGCTGCACTCCCAGGTGACCATGGACTGGATGGCCGTCTCGTCGTACGGGATGGGCACCAAGTCCTCCGGCGTGGTGCGGATCCTCAAGGACCTCGACACCGACATCGCCGGGAAGGACGTCCTGATCGTCGAGGACATCATCGACTCCGGCCTGACGCTGTCCTGGCTGCTCGGCAACCTCGGCTCCCGCGGGCCCGCCTCGCTGGAGGTCTGCACCCTGCTGCGCAAGCCCGACGCCGCCAAGGTGGAGATCGACGTCAAGTACGTCGGCTTCGACATCCCCAACGAATTCGTGGTCGGCTACGGCCTCGACTACGCCGAGAAGCTGCGCAATCTGCCGTTCATCGGCACGCTCGCGCCGCACGTCTACGGCGGCTGACGACCGTCCGGGGGACGGGCGGGAACAGCACACCGTTCCCGCCCGTTGAGCCGAGGTAGGAAAATACGTCGTGCCGTCGTGCTCCCGCCACGTGCGGGGGGCACTGCGGTACGGTCCAATGAACCGCTCTTCTCATGAGCACATACCGGATGCGCAGGCGGCCAGCGGCCGCACGGCGCCGTTGAGTGGCAGGAGGGACGGGGCGGCAACGCCCCGCATGGATGGACGTCAAGCGATACTTCCGTGCGCCGATCATGTGGATCGTGCTGGCCGTCCTCGCCGTCGTTGTGCTGATGCAGGTCGTCTCGGACTCGAGCGGCTACAAGACGGTGGACACCGGCCAGGTCGTTGCTGCAATCGACAGCAACGAGGTCAAGTCGGCGCAGATCACCACCGGTGATTCCAACCTCATCAAGATCCAGCTGAAGGACGGCCAGACGCTGCCGGCGAACAGCTCCGGCAAGGCGCCCAAGGGCGCCAAGTTCCAGGCGTCCTACGTCTCGGACACCCAGGCCGCGGCCATCGCCGACAAGCTGCAGACCTCCTTCCAGAACGGGCAGCTGCCGGACAACTACACCGTCAGCCCCGAGAAGCAGTCGACCTTCGTCAGCCTGCTGCTGTCGATGCTGCCGATCGTGATCATCGTCCTGGTCTTCCTGTTCCTGATGAACCAGATGCAGGGCGGCGGCTCCCGGGTCATGCAGTTCGGCAAGTCCAAGGCCAAGCTGCTCACCAAGGACACCCCGAAGACCACCTTCTCCGACGTCGCCGGCGCGGACGAGGCCGTCGAGGAGCTCCAGGAGATCAAGGAGTTCCTCCAGGAGCCGTCGAAGTTCCAGGCCGTCGGCGCCAAGATCCCCAAGGGCGTGCTGCTGTACGGCCCGCCCGGCACCGGCAAGACCCTGCTGGCCCGCGCGGTGGCCGGCGAGGCGGGCGTGCCGTTCTACTCCATCTCCGGCTCCGACTTCGTCGAGATGTTCGTCGGTGTCGGTGCCTCCCGGGTGCGCGACCTGTTCGAGCAGGCCAAGGCGAACGCCCCGGCGATCATCTTCGTCGACGAGATCGACGCCGTCGGCCGGCACCGCGGTGCGGGCCTCGGCGGCGGCCACGACGAGCGCGAGCAGACCCTGAACCAGCTGCTCGTCGAGATGGACGGCTTCGACGTCAAGGGCGGCGTCATCCTGATCGCCGCCACCAACCGCCCCGACATCCTGGACCCGGCGCTGCTGCGTCCGGGCCGCTTCGACCGCCAGATCGCCGTCGAGCGCCCCGACCTCCAGGGCCGTCTGGACATCCTCAAGGTGCACCAGAAGGGCAAGCCGATCGCGCCCGACGTCGACCTCTCGGCCGTCGCCAAGCGCACCCCCGGCTTCACCGGCGCCGACCTCTCCAACGTCCTGAACGAGGCGGCCCTGCTGACCGCCCGCTCGGACAAGAAGCTGATCGACAACTTCGTCCTGGACGAGGCGATCGACCGCGTGGTGGCCGGCCCCCAGAAGCGCACCCGGATCATGTCCGACAAGGAGAAGAAGATCACCGCGTACCACGAGGGCGGCCACGCCCTGGTCGCGGCGGCCTCTCCGAACGCGGACCCGGTCCACAAGATCACCATCCTGTCCCGCGGCCGCGCCCTGGGCTACACGATGGTGCTTCCGGACGAGGACAAGTACTCGACCACCCGCAACGAGATGCTCGACCAGCTGGCGTACATGCTGGGCGGCCGCGCCGCGGAGGAGCTGGTCTTCCACGACCCGACCACCGGCGCGTCCAACGACATCGAGAAGGCCACGGCCACGGCCCGCGCGATGGTCACCCAGTACGGCATGAGCGAGCGCCTCGGCGCGATCAAGTTCGGCTCCGGTGACTCCGAGCCGTTCCTCGGCCGCGAGATGGCCCACCAGCGCGACTACTCGGAGGAGGTCGCCGGGCTGGTCGACGAGGAGGTCAAGAAGCTCATCGAGAACGCGCACAACGAGGCCTGGGAGATCCTGGTCGAGAACCGCGACGTGCTCGACAACCTCGTGCTGGAGCTCCTGGAGAAGGAGACGCTGAACAAGGAGCAGATCGCCGAGGTCTTCGCCCCGATCGTCAAGCGTCCGGCCCGCCCCGCGTGGACCGGCTCCTCCCGCCGCACCCCCTCCACCCGCCCGCCGGTGCAGTCCCCGAAGGAGCTGGCGCTGACCAACGGCGTCGTCGCCTCCGAGGCCGGCCCGGTGGACGTCGTGAAGCTCCCGCCGGCCGGCGAGCGCCCGAGCGAGGGCTGACCGCCGCACGGAATGAATGCCGCGCCCCCGGGGTTTGTACCCTGGAGGCGCGGCATTCGCGCTGTTCGCGCAGGCCGCCCGATTCCCTTCCCCGACTGCCAAGCGAGGCCCGCATGATCGACCCGGTGACTCTTGAGGGTGAGCCCGTCATCGGCACGTTCGACCAGAAGCGGGCCGAGAACGCCGTCCGCGAGCTGCTGCTGGCCGTCGGCGAGGACCCGGACCGCGAGGGCCTGCTGGAGACGCCCGCCCGCGTGGCCCGCGCCTACAAGGAGATATTCGCCGGGCTCTGGCAGGAGCCCGAGGACGTGCTCACCACCACGTTCGACATCGGCCACGACGAGATGGTGCTGGTCAAGGACATCGAGGTGTTCTCGACCTGCGAGCACCACCTGGTGCCGTTCCGCGGCGTGGCCCACGTCGGCTACATCCCGTCCACCAGCGGCAAGATCACCGGGCTGTCCAAGCTCGCCCGGCTGGTCGACGTCTACGCCCGCCGGCCGCAGGTCCAGGAGCGGCTGACCAGCCAGGTCGCCGACGCCCTGATGCGGATCCTGGAGCCGCGCGGCGCGATCGTCGTCATCGAGTGCGAGCACATGTGCATGTCGATGCGCGGCATCCGCAAGCCCGGCGCCAAGACCATCACCTCGGCCGTCCGGGGCCAGCTGCGCGACCCGGCCACCCGCGCCGAGGCGATGAGCCTGATCGCCGCGAAGTAGCCGGGCGCCGGGCGCTGCCGAGCGGCGCCCGGCCCGGGCGCTACTCCCGGGGCTCGCGGTCCTGCGGCGTGGCCAGGTGGTCGCTCATCCACTCCAGTGCCGCAGGCAGCTCGCGCTGCCAGGTCTCGAAGCTGTGGCCGCCGTCCGCCAGGAAGAGCGAGTCCACGTGGAAGTCCGGGTGGTCGGCGGCGGCCGCCTGCGCCGCCGAGAGGAAGGCCTGGGTGGCGGGGTAGTTGTCCTCCGTGCGCGTGCTCACCACCAGCAGCGAGGCGGCCGGCGGCGGCAGGTTCTTCAGCCGCCAGCCCAGGTCGGTCTGCGAGGACGCCTGGCCGTCGCCGCCGAAGAGGTCGCCGTCGGTCCAGCGGTCGTTGGGCACCACGTAGTCGGCGGCCAGCCCGGCCGCGTTCGGGAAGACGTCCGGGTTGCGCATCGCCAGCCGCAGCGCGCAGCTGCCGCCGGTGGAGTAGCCGAGCACCCCCCAGGACGCCGCCGACCGGCTCACCCGGTACGGCGGCCGCCGCGCGGGGGGGCGCGGCGCTGACCGTTCAGCCAGTACCCAAGGAGACCAACACCCATGGCCGACTCCAGTTTCGACATCGTCTCGAAGGTCGAGTGGCAGGAGGTCGACAACGCGATCAACCAGACCTCCCGCGAGATCGCGACGCGCTTCGACTTCAAGAACGTCGGCGCCGAGATCAGCCGGTCGGGCAACAAGATCGAGATGAAGGCCAGCGGCGAGGAGCGGGTCAAGGCGATCCTGGACGTCCTGCAGAGCAAGTTCGTCAAGCGGGGCCTGTCCCTGAAGGCGCTGGACGCGGCCGAGCCCCAGCTGTCCGGCAAGGAGTACAAGATCTTCGCGGACGTCAAGGAGGGCATCACCACCGAGGACGCCAAGAAGGTCGCCAAGATCATCCGCGACGAGGGCCCGAAGGGCGTCAAGGCGCAGGTCCAGGGCGACGAGCTCCGGGTGACCTCGAAGAGCCGTGACGACCTGCAGGCCGTGCAGGCGCTGCTCAAGGGCAAGGACCTGGAGTTCGCGCTCCAGTTCGTGAACTACCGCTGACCGCGACTGCCCGCGGTGACGCCGTCGGGGCCCCGGAC
>NZ_JBHWBW010000347.1:7275-8541 GCF_042735675.1 Kitasatospora sp. NPDC059571 | reverse complement strand
GCCCTGAGCTCCTCGAAGCGCGGCAGGTCGCCGTCGAGGAGGCGCTGCCGGGCCCGGCGGTACAGCTGGGCGGCGGGCTCGGTGGGCACCGTGACGCCGATCGGCGCGCTCGGCCCGCCGGTCAGGTCGAACAGCGGCACCTTCCAGGCCTCCATCGGCAGCTGCGGGGAGCGCCGCTCCAGCCAGCCGCCGGGCAGGAACAGCCGGCGGCCGGCCCGGGTGCGGTCGGCCTCCACCACCAGGTCGCCGGCGGCGAGTTCGGCCCGGGCGGCCTTCATCCGGGCGGGCCGCCAGCCGGTCCAGCGCGCGGTGTTGCGGTCGGTCGGATCGGGCATCGCCAGCAGCATCAGGTAGAGCGCGGCGGCGTCCGCGCCCAGGCCGTGCTCGGCGGCGACCTCGGCGACCAGGTCCGGCACCGAGCGGGACGGGTCCTGCGGCCACCAGGTGCCGTCCTTGCCGCGCTCGCCGGCGACCGGGTCGCCCGGGTCGGCCAGCAGCGCCCCGAACGAGTCGGCGCGGGCGATCCGCAGCGCCGCCTCGGCCGGGAACGGCACCTCGCCGTCGGTCCGCAGCGCGGGCAGGTACGGGTCCTCCCCGGCCGCGTCGAGCAGGGCCGTGCGGATACCGGGTGCGGGCTGGCTGTCGTGCGTCGCCATGATCACCGCGCCGTACCGCTCGAAGCCCTCGCCCGTCGCGGTCGGCGTGCCGGCCACCTTCTGGAAGGCGGGCAGGCTGACGTAGCGGCCCAGGTCGAGGATCAGCTCCGGGTGGGCCAGCCGGTCCCGTACCGCGGTCAGGGCGGCCGGCAGTGCGGCCCGCAGCGGGTCGCCGACCGGCAGCCGGTGGGCCAGCCAGGCGGTCACCGCGACCGCGCCGATCAGGCTCCTGGCGGTGAAGCCGTCGGCCTTCCCGTCCACCGGGACGCAGCGGTCCCCGCGGACCGTCCAGTCCAGGTCGCGGCTGAGCTCCGGCGCCACGGCCGGGTCGAGCACGGCCGGCAGCGAACGGGCGGCCGGCCAGTCGGTGCGCACCGCCCGGGCGGCCTCCGCGAGCAGCGTCTCCGGGACGGCGACCCGCCGGCCGACCGTCGCCGTCCACAGCGCGGCGGCCGCGGCGGTGTCCGGGCCGTCCGTCCACAGCCGGGCCGGGTCGGCGGGCAGCAGCGCCGCGGGCCCGCGCCCGGGGTCACCCCCGGCCACGCCCCCCCGGTGCGCCGTGGGCCCCCCCGCGGCCGCGGACCAGAACCCCCAAAGCCCCCGGGCGCGC
>NZ_JBHWBW010000347.1:0-7265 GCF_042735675.1 Kitasatospora sp. NPDC059571 | reverse complement strand
GGGGGGGGCGGCCACCCGCGCCGCGGCCCGGCGCCGGCGGAACCCGGCGTCCAGGCCGCGCAGTTCGTCCTTGGCCACCGCGGCGTCCGTGACCTTCACGCCGATCAGCCGGCGGTCCTCGGCGGGCAGGAAGCTCCGCTCCCAGGAGTCGATCCGCGGCAGGCCGGCCACCACCAGCGCCGCCATGGTGGTGCTGACCCCGGTGAGACGGGCGAACTCCTCGGCGGCCTCGGGGAACCACGGCGCCGGACCGCGCTCGGCGGCCGTCGCGAGCAGCCGCGCCGCCCGGTCGTCCGACGGCCCGCGCAGCGGCTCCGAGGAGAGCACCGTGTACGGCGCGGGCACCGCGAACAGACCCTCCGGGTCGTGGTGGAGCACCGTCGACTCGGTGTCCCCGTTCGCGGCCGTGTCGGTGTCGGCGAAGAGCAGGAACGCCCCGCCGCCCAGCGCGACCAGCGCGTTCCGCTGCCCGTACCGGACACTGCCGTCCGCGGCGGCCAGGTGACGGGCCGCCAGGTGCAGCCGGGCCCGGCGCCAGTGGGCGACGCCCCCGGCCGAGGCCAGTCCGACCGCGTCGAGCCCGCGCACCAGGTGCGCGAGCGCCTCGCGCTCCTCGGCCGTGCCGAGCGGGGAGGCCGCCCGCAGCGCAGCGGGCACCGCGATCTCGCCCAGCGCCGTCCAGGGCATCCGCTCGTACGGCAGGTCCGCGCCGTCCACGTGCAGCGTGCCGGGCGCGGCCGGCTCCCGGTCCGGCGCACAGGCCGCCGCGAGGAACTCCAACTGGCCTGACACGTAACGGTTCCGGTCGCTGCCGTACCAGGAGGTGAGGGTGCCGAGGCCGTTCAGGCCGCGGTGCAGCACCCCGTCGGCCGGGCCGGTCGGCTCGGCGGGCTCGCCGACGCCCGCGAGCCGGTCGGCCAGCCGCTTCGCCGCGGCGTCCAGGTTGCGCTGCTGCTCGGCGGCGAACCGCACCACGCCGGCGACACCGGCCGCCAGCGCGGCATCGGTCACCTCCGGCAGCAGCGCGCGGACGGCGGCGGTCAGCTCCTCGCGCTGCTCCCCGGTCAGCGCACAGGCCGCCTTCACCAGTGCGGCGGCCGCCGCGTCGTCGATCCGGCGCAGCGCCGCGGAGCCCTGCGGGTCGCGCGGCTGCAGGAAGTGCCAGTAGCGCATCGGCGGCAGGATCAGGGTGCCCTCGGCGAAGGAGCCGGGGGCGTCGTCGGTGCGGGCGGTCGCCAGCGTGGTGCCGTCCTGGCCGACCAGTCGGACCCGGTAGTTGTCCGGGACGACGGCCTGCGGCCGGTCGGCGCCGGGGAAGACCACCAGCCGGCCCGGCACGCCCGCCCCGTGCGGCAGGGTGACGGAGCGTCCGGCGGCGTCCTCGCCGCGGACCGAGCCGTCCGGCAGGTCGACGGTGCGCCAGCCGAGCACCCCGCCGACGGGGGCGGCGCACGGGCCGGGCTCCGCGGCGCCGGCGGGGAGCACCCAGCCGGACCGCAGGGTGCTCCCCGCGGGGGCGCCGTGCAGCGCGTCGCCGAGGAAGCCGGGCAGGGAGGCGCGCCCCACCGCGCCGGTGGCCGGGTCGTACTCGTGCCAGCGCGAGGGCTGGTCGGAGTCGGCCCGGTGCAGGACCCAGAACGAGGTGCCGTCACCGATCACCCGGCGGTCGGTCGGGAACGCGGTGTCGCCGACGTGGACGACGCCGTCGCCGGTGGTCCGGCCGCCGCCGGGCAGCGGCAGGCTGTGGGTGCGCATCGCGCCGAGCCAGGTCATCCGGGTGCCGCGGGCGCGCGTCCCCTCGGGCGTGGTGAAGACCCGGTCGGCGGCGGTGTGCCAGTACCCGGTGATCCGGTTGTTGTTGGCCCGGGACGGCCACAGCACCAGCAGCGAGTCGTCGACGTGGTGGAAGCCGGGGTCGGAGTTGCTGTCGCCGGCCGGGATCCGCAGATCGTGGGTGAGCAGGGTGCCCTCGCCGCCGATGACCCGGGCCTGGCTCGGGCCGGCGACCACCAGGTGCGGCCAGGCGTCCGCGACGACGATGTCGTCGACGTCCTTGCGCGGGACGAGCGAGGCGACCGCCTCCTCCCAGGCGGGCCAGCCGAGTTCGTCGAGGAGACCGTCGCGCAGGGTGCGGGCGAGCACCGCCGACACGTCGTTGCCGATGGCCTCCCGGACCTCGTCCTCGGCGAGCGCCAGGACCTCGCCGGGCAGCCAGCTGATCCGGTGCAGGGCGCCCGGCAGGTCCGGCAGGCCGGCCGCGCGGGAGTGCGCCGCGACCCGGGCCGTCCAGGCGGCGAGCATCGGGCGGGCGCCGGGGGAGCGGGCGAGGACGGAGAGGGCGATCAGGCCGTCGTGGTGGTTGCCGATCCGGTCGGTGCCGCGGTCGAACGCCGCCCGGAACCGCGGGTCGGCGGCCAGCGCCAGCAGGTCGCGCCGCTCCTCCTGGTGCGCCCACAGCTCCAGCGCCAGGGTGGTGTTCTCGCCCGGGTCGGCGACCGGCACGCCGAGCGCGAGCAGCTGGTCGAGCAGGTCGACGTCGCCCTCGGTGACGCGGACCGCACCGCCGTCGGCGAGTTCGGCGCGCAGCCGGGCGGCGGCCCGCTCCACCAGCGGGTACAGCGCCGGGATCGGGTCGCGCCGGCGCCAGCCGGAGCCGCGCCAGGCGAGGAACCGCTCGAACCAGCCGGCCGTGCCGTCGGCGGGCCGCGGCGCGTCGGGCCCGGCGTCCTCGCACAGGCCGTCGGCGGCGCCGGAGGCTATCAGCACCTCCAGCCAGACGGCCGGCAGGTCGCCGTCGTCGGCGGTGGGCATCAGGTCGAGCAGCCGGCCGCGGGTGGCGGGCTCGCGCCGGGCGAGGGCGGTCAGCGCGTCCTGGTGGCGCTTCCACCAGCCGCTGCCGGCCCGCAGCGTGGCCGGGAGGGCCAGCAGGTCGGCGAGGTAGGCGCCCTCGGCGGTCTCCGGGTCGGCGCCGGCGGCCCGGGCCATCCGGCGCAGATCGGTGGCCATCTGGGCGGACGGCGGCAGGCCGCCCGCGGTGCGCCGCACGCACAGCGTCCGGAAGCGGGCGAACGCCTCGTCGGCGGGGACCCGGGCGGAGAGCTCCTTGGCGTACGAGGAGAGCACCTTGACCGGCAGCGCGCCGGCCAGCGCGAACTCCAGGAACACCGCGTCCAGCCGCTCCTCGTCCAGCGGCAGGCCGTGCTCGGCCTCGGCGCGGCGGGCCCTGGAGAACAGCTGTGCGGCGTAGGTGGCGTTCTCCGCGCCGAGGAAGACCCGGCCGGCCTGCTCGTAGAAGGTCGGCAGGAAGTGCGGCACGGCCGCGGCCAGCCGGCCGGCGATCTCCTGGTACGCCTCCAGGGCGGCCTTCGGCTTGGTGGCGGTCTGGCGGGCGACCCGCTCCAGCTCCGGCATCAGGCCGAGTGCGTGGTGCCCGTCCTCGGGGTGGTGGGCGAGCACCCACTCGGGGAAGCCCAGCGCCTGGCGCAGGCCCAGCCCGACCTCGGCGGGTCCGGCCGCCGGCTCCAGGCCGAGGTAGCCGGCGGCCAGGTCCTCGGCGGCGCCCAGCTCGGCGGCGACCAGGCGCACCACGACCCGGTCGTCGAGCGCCGGGTGGCGGTACGTCCTGGCGGTCAGCGGGACCGCCCGCTCGCTCGCGCCGCGCGTGCCGGGCGGCAGCACCGCACCGGCCCGCAGCAACTCGTCGGCCTGCCGCCCGGTCAGCTCCGCGTCGTCGTACGTCATGCGTCCTTCCCCTTCTCGACGGTGCGGCCGGCGTACAGCGCAGCGGCCATGCGCATTCCCTCCGACCAGGCGACCGGCCCGACGTCGCGCAGCGCGATCGCCCGGCCGTCGGCGTCCTGCCAGCCGAGGCCGCCGGTCTCCGAGTCGCCGTCCCAGTACGGCTCGCCGATCCACACCGCGGCCTCGACCGTGGTGCCGCCGTCGCGGACCCGGCAGGTCGCGTAGCCGCCGGACACCCGGTAGCCGAGCGTCGAGGCCCGGGCCGCCAGGCCGAACCGGGACGGGTAGCGGCCGCCGGCGAACTCCTTCACCTGGGTGGCCTTCTCGGCCAGGTCGGCCGGCTTGTGCCAGACCGCCCGGTGGATCTGGTCGACGCCCTGGACGACGCCCAGCTCGGAGGCGAACTCCCGCAGGTCGTCCAGGTCCTCCAGGAGGACCGGGTGCGGCAGCGTCACCGTCGCGGGCGAGATCCGTACGGTCTCGCCGTCCAGGTCGACCAGCCGGACCTCGCCGTCGGCGGTCACGTCCCGCAGGAAGCCGACCTCGTCCGGCCCGGTGCCGACCACCACCAGGTCGCGCAGCGCCGCCCGCCAGGCCTCGTCGGGCCAGACCCGGACGAGCAGCCCGGTGGGCACCGGCAGCGAGG
This sequence comes from Kitasatospora sp. NPDC059571, assembly GCF_042735675.1. NCBI lineage: Bacteria > Bacillati > Actinomycetota > Actinomycetes > Kitasatosporales > Streptomycetaceae > Kitasatospora > Kitasatospora sp. NPDC059571. Next base: position 2,878 of record NZ_JBHWBW010000347.1, on the reverse strand, counting down.
AGACCATCCAGGCGTCGACCTGCGCCACGCAGGAGGCGGCGTGCCGGTCGAGCCACTCGGTGAACCGGCGCAGCCGGTCGGTCTCCGGGTGCTCCCGGACGGCCTTCGGCAGTGATTTCAGCTGCCGGCCGGCCGACCGCCCGGCGGTCGACCGGGCCGTCACCCGCCCCTCCACGAGGGCCACTTCATAGCCCTCACCCGCTGCCAGCCACCCCATCGGTCCCCACCTCGTACTTGTCCGGTCACGGAAAACGCCGCAGACCGAGGGAAATGCGGACACCTCGGCGCGGTGATGACGGGAACGCTAGCGGCACTCTCGGACAACTGATCCACGCGGGCGGCCCGCACCCGCCGAACGCCGCCGCAGACAGGGCCGGTTCGTACCCGTGGGCGGCCGGTTCCCGGCCGCGGCGGCAACCCGGCCCGGCCGGGTCCGGCGGAGACGGTCCGGACACGGTGGACCGCTCCCGGCGGACCGGTGGAGGTGCCACCGGGCGTCGCCCAGGTGCTGGGGAGCGTCACCGCCAAGGACTACGACACCGACGACCCGGCGCTGATCGAGAAGCGGGTCCTGGACCAGGTCCGCCCGGACGGAGTGATCCTGCTCCACGACATCTACCCGGGCACCGTCCCCGCCGGGCCCGGCATCATCTCCGGCCTCAAGCAGCGCGCCTACACCGTGGTGACGGTCTCCCGGCTCCTCGCGCCGGCCGTGCCCGTCCCCGGTGCGGTCTACCGGCCCTGAGCGCCCGCGCCGCCCTGCCTGCTCCCGCCCCGCCTGCCACCGCCCGCCGCCCCGCGCCACCGGGCCCGGCCCGGCCGTCCGCCGCATGGATGACATCGACGCGCCCTACCGCGCGGACGGCCGCCCGGCCGGGCAGGGTCGGACCTGGGCCCCATCCGTCCCAGGCGCGAGGAGAGCACGGTGGCATCGAGGACCGACCAGGACGCCGCCGCGGGCCGGGGCGGCACCAGTGAGTCGCTCGCCCTGGCGGGCATGCTGTTCGCGGTGTCGATGACCTTCATCGACCAGACCATCGTCTCCATCGCGGCACCCAGCATCATCCGCGAGCTCGGACTCAGCTCCTCCGGCATGCAGTGGGTGGTCAACGCCTACCTGCTCTCGCTGGCCGCCTTCTTCGCCCTCGGCGGCCGGATCGCCGACATCCTCGGGCACCGGCGGATCATGCTGGTCGGCACCCTGGTCTTCGTCGGCGCCTCCGTGATGTGCGGCGCGGTGCCGACCGGCTCCGCGGCCGAGGCCTGGCTGATCGGCTTCCGCGCGGTCCAGGGGTTCGGCGCGGCACTGATGTTCCCGGCCGCGCTGGCGGTCGTCGTCGAGGTGTTCCCGGTGGAGCGCCGCGGCCAGGCGCTGGCACTGTTCTTCGGCGTGGCCGGCGGGCTCACCGCGCTCGGCCCGATCCTCGGCGGGTGGCTGACCAGCTGGACCTGGCGGGCGATCTTCTGGGTGAACGTGCCGGTCGCAGTGATCGCCGTGGTGCTGACGCTGCGCGCCCGGATCCGCAACACCCCCCGGCCCGAGCCGATCGACTGGCCGGGCGCCGTGCTCGTCGCGATCGGCATGGGGCTGAGCGTCCTCGGCCTCCAGCAGGCCTCCGTGTGGGGCTGGGACAGCGCCGCCACCTGGCTGTGCATCATCGGCGGCCTGGTCGTGCTCGTCCTGTTCGTCCTCGCCGAACTGCGCAGCCGGGACCCGCTGATCACCATGCAGGTCTTCAAGGACCGGGCCTTCGCCGTGGACAACGCGGTGCTCTTCTTCTCGATGATGGCCTTCGTCCCGGTCTTCTTCTTCGCCTCGGTCTACGCCCAGGTCGCCCTCGGCTACAACGCCAACCAGGCCGGCCTCTACCTGCTGATCTTCTTCGCCGGGTTCGCCCCCGGCTCACAGGTCGGCGGCCGGATCCTCGACAAGCAGGGCGCCCGCCCGGCCATGGTGCTGGGCACCGCACTCGGCGCCGTCGGCTTCGCGCTCTGGGCGGTGAAGATCACCGACCTCTCGCTCGGCGCCCAGTGGCCGTACATCGTGCTGGCCGGGGCCGGCATCGGCCTGCTGCTCACCCCCGCCTCCACCGACGCCGTCAACCGTGCGATCGGCCGCTCGTACGGGGAGGTCACCGGCATCACCCAGACCGTCCGCAACTACTCCGCCAGCGTCAGCCTCGCCGTCCTCGGCACCGTCCTGCTGCACACCGCCGCCGACCGGATCACCGAGACCCTCCAGGGCCTCGGCCTGCCCGCCGCACTGGCTCGCTCCACCGCCGAGCAGATCACCCACAGCTTCACCGGAACGGCCGCGAGCGGCGCGGGCCGGACCCAGGCCTCCGCCGCCGCACTGGACGCCATCAGGGCCGACTTCGCCGAGGCCAACCGGCCAGTCCTGATCGGCATGGCCGCCGCCCTCGGCGCCGCCTTCCTCTGCGCCCTCCTGCACCCCGGCACCCGCGTCACGGAGGAGAGCGAACGCGCCGCATCCGCCCTCCGGGACGCCTCGGCCGCCCCGGAATGAGCCCTTCGTCGGCCCATGTGTGGGATCGCTTCGGCGGGGCAGGCGCGGGAGTGACCGAAGCCCCCGAGCGGAGGAGGACCACCATGGGTGCGGCCAAGAAGATCGAGCACACCGCCGAAACGGCGAAGGGCAAGGTCAAGGAGGCGGCCGGCAAGACCGTCGGCAACGAGCGCCTGGTGGCCGAGGGCAAGGCCGACCAGGTCAAGGGCGACCTCGCGCAGGCCGGCCAGAAGGCCAAGGACGCCCTCAAGCGCTGACCGTCCGGCCACGCCGCAGGGCCCGCGGCGCGGGGGCGCGCGCGGGGCGGGGGGGGGGGGCTGAGGGGGGGGGGGCGGGGGCCCCGCCCGGGGC
>NZ_JBHWBW010000346.1:0-8555 GCF_042735675.1 Kitasatospora sp. NPDC059571 | reverse complement strand
CCGGCCGCGGGCGGCCGGGGCGCGCGCCCCGTGGGCCGGGGCCCGGTGGCGCCCCGCCCGGGCGCGCGGCTCGGGGGCGGCGCCCAGCGGCCGGACGCCCGGTGCCGCGGCCGGCACCGCGCCGGTGGCGGGCTTGGCCGGGGTGTACAGCCAGGTCTGCAGCAGGTCGCCGAGCGGCCGCCCGGAGACCTGCTCGGCGTACCGGCGGAAGTCCGCGATGCTCGCGTTGCCGTACCGGTGCTCGGCCGGCCAGCCCTTGAGGATCCGGAAGAACGCGTCGTCGCCGACCTCGTCGCGCAGCGCCTGGAGGGCGAGCGCGCCCCGGTCGTACACCGCGAGGTCGAACTGGTGGTCGGCGCCGGGGTCGCCGGGCTCGACCTTCCAGAACGGGTCGTCGGCCGGGTGCGAGGAGTACACCCAGTCGGCGAGCTCCTGGGCGGTGCCCTCGCCCTCGTGCTCCGACCAGAGCCACTGGGCGTAGCTGGCGAAGCCCTCGTTCAGCCAGATGTCGCTCCAGTTGCGGACCGACACGGTGTCGCCGAACCACTGGTGCGCCAGCTCGTGGACCACCACCGAGGTGTTGGAGCCGCGGGAGAACTGCCGCGGGCTGTAGAACACCCGGGTCTGGTTCTCCAGCGCGTAGCCGGTCTTCACGTTCGGCACGTAACCGCCGACCGAGTCGAAGGGGTACGGCCCGAAGTACCCCGCCAGCCAGTCCGCGAGCTCGCCGGTGCGCTCCACGCTCGCCCGGGCGGCGCCGTCGTTGTCTCCGAGGTCGCGGCTGTAGGCGTTGAGCACCGGCAGTCCGCCGGGGCTGGTGGAGCGGGTGATGTCGAAGCGGCCGACCGCGAGGGTGGCCAGGTACGTCGCCTGCGGGCGGGTCTCGCGCCAGGACCAGCGCGTCCAGCCGAGCTTGGAGGTCTGCCCGACCAGGGTGCCGTTGCTGATCGCCTGGGTGCCGTCGGGGACGGCCACCGAGACGTCGAAGGTGGCCTTGTCGGCGGGGTGGTCGTTGCTCGGGAACCACCACCAGGCCGCCTCCGGCTCGCCCGCCGCCACCCCGCCGTCCGGGGTGCGCAGCCAGGCCGTGAAGCCGTACCGGGCGACCGTGGACGGGGTACCCGCGTAGCGCACCACCACGGTGGTCCGCTGACCCTTGGCCAGCGGTGCGGCCGGGGTGATCTCCAGCTCCTGCTCGCCGGTGGCCGCGAACCGGGCCGGTCGGCCGTCCACCAGCACCTGGCTGACGTCCAGCGCGAAGTCGAGGTCGAAGCGGGAGAGGTCCTGGGTGGCGGTGGCCAGGATGGTGGTGGTGCCCTCCAGCCGGTCGGTGGCCGGCTGGTAGGTGAGGCGGATGTCGTAGTGCGAGACGTCGTAGCCCCCGTTGCCGTAGGACGGGTAGTAGGGGTCGCCGATGCCGGGGGAGCCGGGTGCCGGGGCCGCGGCCGCGGCGGGGTGGGCGAGCAGGAGTAAGGCGGCGGCAGCGGCGGAGACGATCGTCCTCGTGCGCACGGGTCCTCCAGTGCGGTCGGGAAGTGCGGACGGCCCGGCGGCGGGCCGGGCCGACCCGCCGTCAGGTGCGGCCCAGTCTCACCGTTCTGAAATGTCCATGCAAGAACGCCCTGCGCCATCCGGCCGCACCCGCCCGCCGCCCGCGGGGCGGCTCCCGCCGGTCAGTCCACGCCGCCCAGCGCCTCGGCCGTCCGCAGCCAGCGGGCCGCCTCGGCCGCCCGGCCCTGCCGCTCCAGCGTGCGGCCCAGCATCAGGTGGGCGTAGCTCTCCACCGGGTCCCGCGCGATCACCTCGCGCAGCTGCTCCTCGGCCCGCCCCAGCTGCGCCGAGTGGTAGTAGGCGCGCGCCAGCAGCAGCCGCGGGCCGACCTGCTCGGGGGCGTGCGCCACCACCTCGGTGAGCAGCCGGGCGGCCGAGGCGTAGTCCTTGGTGTCGAAGTACAGCCCTGCCCAGCGCCACTGCTCGGCGGGGTCGCCGGCCAGGTAGTGCTCCATCACTGCGGCTCTCCTCTCCGTCGCGCGGAGCCGCTGGGGGCGCGGATCCGCGACTGGTTGAACATTCATCCATCTGTCGGCATTCCGCCCTGGTTGCCCGCCCGCCGCTGCCGGGCGCAGGCTGGACAACGGGGCCACGGCACCAGGGAGGTGCAGGATGCACAACCAGTGGGACGTTGAGCTCAGCTTCGAGGAGGACGGCACCAACACCGTCTGCGAAGCGCGCCTGGTCGGCTCGCACGCGCCCGGAGTCAGCGGGCACGGGGAGGCGGTGAAGAGCCGCGACGACCGGCCGCTGGCCCGGATCGGCGAGGAGATGGCCGCATCCCGTGCCCTGGACGACCTCTCCCGCCGGCTCCGGTCGGTGGCCGACGGCGAGATCGCCGACGAAGGGCGGCGGCCCTCCTACCTCATCTACTGAGCGTCACCGCCCGAACGCCGCGCCCGGCGGCCGCCCGGCGCGGCTGCGCGGCGCCCCGGCGCGACCACCCTCGGTGACCTCGGCGTTCCGCCGGCGAGGTGATCGGCCGCAACCTCTGGCCCGCCGGGCCGGGCCGGGGTACACATAGGCATATGGTCCGGATTAGGGGCCGATCCCGGGCCGTGTCGGTCCCCGACTCCACCGGTCGACGTCCGTGGTCGGTGTTGAGCGTGCGCAGCGTCGCAGGCCAGGTCTTCGTGCTCCAGGTGGTCATCGTGCTGCTCCTGGTCGTGGCCGCCGGCGCGGAGCTCGTCCTCCAAGCGCGGCACGACACCGACAGCGAGGCCCGCAACCGCTCCCTCGCGGTCGCCCAGACCTACGCCAACTCGCCCGGCATCGTCGCCGCCCTGCGCTCCCCGAACCCCACCGCGATCCTGCAGCCCAGCGCCGAGGCCGCCCGCAAGGCCACCGGCGTCGACTTCATCGTCGTCACCAACACCGACGGCATCCGCTACACCCACCCCAAGCCCGACCGGATCGGCAAGAAGTTCGTCGGCAACATCGGCCCCGCCCTGGCCGGCCAGCCCGTCGTCGAGAACGTCAACGGCACCATCGGCCCGCTCGTCCAGGCCATCGTCCCGGTCGACGCCCCCGACGGCACCGTGGTCGGCCTGGTCTCCGCCGGCATCCGCACCGCCGAGATCAGCTCCACCGCCAACCGCCAGCTCCCCCTGCTGCTCGCCTCCGGCGCAGGCGCCCTCGCCCTGGCCACCGCCGGCACCGCCCTGGTCATGCGCCGGCTGCGCCGCCAGACCCACGGCCTCGGCCCCGCCGAGATGACCCGGATGTACGAGCACCACGACGCCGTCCTGCACGCCGTCCGCGAGGGCGTGCTCATCCTCGACGGCGGCGGCCGCCTGGTGCTCGTCAACGACGAGGCCAGACGGCTGCTCGACCTGCCCGAGGCGGCCGAGGGCCGCCCGCTGGACGGCCTCGGCCTCGACCGCCCGCTCACCGTGCTGCTGACCTCCGGCCGCACCGTCACCGACGAGGTCGTCCGGGCCGGCGACCGCCTGCTCGCCGTCAACATCCGCTCCACCGAGGTGAAGGGCGGCCCGCCCGGAATCGTGGTCACCCTCCGCGACTCCACCGAGCTCCAGGCCCTCTCCGGCCGGGTCGAGACGGTCGGCCGCCGCCTCAAGCTGCTGTACGACGCCAGCGGCGCGATCGGCACCACCCTGGACGTCGCCCGCACCGCCCAGGAACTCGCCGACGCCGCCGTCCCCGCCTTCGCCGACTTCGTCACCGTCGACCTGGCCGAGGCGGTCCTGCGCGGCGAGGAGCCCCCCGCCGACCGGTTCGGCCGCCCGCCGCAGATGCGCCGGGCCGGACACAGCGGCGTACGCCCGGACTCGCCGTTCATCCCGGTCGGCGAGAGCGTCCCGCTCGTTCCGGACACCCCCCGGGCGCGCGCGATGGACAGCGGCAGCGCCCTGATCGCCGACGACCTCGCCGCCGCCTTCGAGGCCTGGCAGGCCTACCAGCCGGAGCGCGCCAACGGCGTCCGGGACTACGGCGTGCACTCGCTGCTGACCGTGCCGCTGCAGGCCCGCGGCGTGGTGCTCGGCATGGCCAGCTTCTGGCGCTCCGAGCGCCCCGAGGGCTTCGACGAGGACGACCGCTCGCTCGCCGAGGAACTGGTCGCCCGGGCCGGCGTCTCCATCGACAACGCCCGGCGCTACACCCGCGAACACGCGATGGCCGTGACCCTCCAGCACAGCCTGCTGCCCGGCGGCCTGCCCGAGCAGAGCGCCCTCGACATCGCCTACCGCTACCTGCCCGCCCAGGCCGGCGTCGGCGGCGACTGGTTCGACGTCATCCCGCTGCCCGGCGCCCGGGTCGCCCTGGTCGTCGGCGACGTGGTCGGCCACGGCCTGCACGCCGCCGCCACCATGGGCCGGCTGCGCACCGCCGTCCACACCTTCACCGCCCTCGACCTGCCCCCCGACGAACTGCTCGGCCACCTGGACGACCTGGTCAACCGCCTCGACCAGGACGGCTCGCTCGACGGCGACGCCCCGATCACCGGCGCCACCTGCCTGTACGCCATCTACGACCCGGTCGCGCTGCGCTGCACCATGGCCCGGGCCGGCCACCTGCTGCCCGCGCTCGTCCACCCCGACGGCAGCGTGGAGTTCCCCGAACTGCCCGCCGGCGCCCCGCTCGGCACGGTCGGCATGCCCTTCGAGGCCGTCGACATCGACCTGCCGGAGGGCAGTCGCCTCGTGCTCTACACCGACGGCCTGGTGGAGGACCGCCGCCGGGACATCGACGAGGGGCTGGAGGCGCTGCGCACCACCCTGGCCGCCCACCCCAACGGCACGCCCGAGCAGACCTGCGACACCGTGCTCGCCCGGATGCTGCCGGCCAGCCCCACCGACGACATCGCACTGCTGGTCGCCCGCACCCGGGCGCTGCCGGCGGACCGGGTCGCGGTCTGGGACGTCCCCGCCGACCCGAGCGCGGTGTCGGTCATCCGCGGCGAGGTCAGCCGCCGACTGGAGCAGTGGGGCCTGGACGACCTGGTCTTCACCACCGAGCTCGTGCTCAGCGAGCTGGTCACCAACGCCATCCGCTACGGCGGCGGGCCGATCGGCGTCCGGCTGCTGCTGGACCGCACGCTGATCTGCGAGGTCTCCGACGCCGGCAGCACCTCGCCGCACCTCCGGTACGCGGCCAGTACCGACGAGGGCGGCCGCGGGCTCTTCCTGGTCGCCCAGTTCGCCGAGCGCTGGGGCACCCGCTACACCCCGACCGGCAAGGTCATCTGGGCCGAGCAGACGCTGCCCTGACCCGCCCGGCGTGGCTCAGCGCCGCTCGTCCTCCACGAGCCGCTTGAACTGCTCCAGGTCGGAGCGGACGGTGCGCTCGATCGCGCTGGCCTGGGCGAACCCGTGGCCGCCGCCGAAGACCTCGGCCACCGCGTCCGGCTCGTACTCGATCCGGACCTGCACCCTCGTCCGCTCGGCGCCCAGCGGGCGCAGGGCGACGGCGCCGCGCAGCTGCGGCCCGTCCAGCGTCTGCCAGGTCATCACCCGGCCCCCGCCGAGGTCGCTGAAGTACGCGTCGAACTCCCGGTGGCCGCCGTCGACCGCCACGTCCAGGTGGCAGCGGTGGGCGCCGCGGGCGTGCGCGTGCAGGACGCCGTCGACGAAGCGCGGGTAGTCGACGACCCGGTGCAGGTGCTCCCAGGTCGCGTCGGCCGGGGCGCCGACCTCGATCTGCTCCTCCAGGATGCTCATGGCTCTCCTCAGCTGCGCATCGGCCGTGCCGCCTCACTCCAGCCTGCCCCCGGCCGCGGGCGGCGGCAATGAGGGCCCGGCCCGCCCGCCGGGCGTCAGGCCCGGTGCCGCGGCAGCCAGCAGAGGTGGACCAGCAGTGCGGTACCCGCGAAGGCCGCGATCACCACGGCCATCGGCAGCGCCGAGCCGGCGCCGCCCAGCCCGACCAGCGGCGCGGCCAGCGCGCCGAAGGCGAACTGGAGCAGGCCGAGCAGTGCCGACGCGGTGCCCGCCTGGGCCTGTCCGGACAGCGCCAGCGCCGTGGCGTTCGGCATCACGAAGCCCACCGCGCCGACCACCGGCACCAGCGAGGCGCACACCGCCCACAGTCCGAGCCCCGCGGTCACGGCGAGCACCAGCCCGGCGGCGCCCGCCGCCGACAGCACCAGCCCGGCCCGGAGCAGGGTGCCCGGCGCGCGGTCGCGCAGCAGCCGGGCGTTCAGCTGGCCGAGCAGCACCAGACCCAGCGCATTGCCGCCGAACACCAGGCCGAACTGCTGGGCGCTCAGCCCGTACACCTGCTGGAGCACGAAGGAGGAGCCGGAGATGTAGGCGAACATCGCGGCGAACACGGCGCCGGCCGACAGCGCGTGGCCCATGAAGCGGCGGTCGCGCAGCAGGCCGCCGAAGCTCCGGACGCTGCGGGCCAGGCCGCCGGCGCTGCGGCGGGCGGGCGGAAGCGACTCCGGCAGGGCCAGCGCCGCCGCGGCGAGCAGGGCCGCGCCGATCACGGTGAGGACGGCGAACACCGCCCGCCAGTCGGCGAACCGCAGCAGCTCGCTGCCCAGCACCGGCGCCAGGATCGGCGCGAGCCCGTTGACCAGCATCAGCAGCGAGAAGAACCGGGCGGCCTCGACGCCGTCGTACAGGTCGCGGACCACCGCGCGGCTGATCACGATGCCCGCCGCGCCGGCCAGGCCCTGGGCGAACCGCAGGCCGGTCAGCACGCCCGCGGACGGGGCGAACGCGCAGGCCAGCGAGACGGCGGCGTAGCAGCCGAGCCCGATCAGCAGCGGCGTCCGGCGGCCGCGGCTGTCGCTGATCGGCCCGACCACGAGCTGGCCGAGGGCCAGGCCGAGCAGGCAGGCGGTGAGGGTCAGCTGCACGTCCGCGGCGCGCACGCCGAGGTCGGCGGCGATCGAGGGGAAGGCCGGGAGGTACATGTCCAGCGACAGCGGCCCGAACGCGGAGAGCGCGCCGAGCACGAGGATCAGCCGGAGCCGGCGCCCGCGTCCGGCGGCCGGACCGGCGGCCCCGGTGCCCGGGAGGACGGTCTGCGGGGCGGAGGGAGTCGTCACCCGGATCAGCCTAGGGTAATCGCTGAGCAGTCAGCAATTGACCAGTCAGTGAATTCCCGGCGCGGCCCGCCGCCGGCGGTCAGTAGACTCCGCGCCATGGAGACCGCACCGACGGCACCCCGGCCGCAGCACCGCCCCGCCGGGTCCGGCGCCGCGGCCGACCGGGCGGCGCTGGCCGCACTCGCCGACGGGCCGGCCATCGCCGACCTGGGCCTGCTGCTGCGCGCCGCGGCCCGGCTCGACCGCCGGATGGACGCGGAACTGCGGGCCGACTGCGGCATCGGCCACACCATGTTCGAGGTCCTGATCATGCTCTGCCGGGCCGGTGGCGGGGGCGTCGCCCAGCGCGACCTGGCCGACGGCCTCACCCTTACCAGCGGCGGCACCACCCGCCTGGTCGACCGGATGGAACAGGCCGGGCTCGTCCGCCGCACTCCCTCGCCCGACGACCGCCGGATCACCCTGGTCGCCCTCACCGAGCACGGCGCCGACACCTTCCTGCGCGCCACCGCCGTCCACGCCCGGGTGGTCGAGGCACTCTTCCTCGGCCCGGTCGCCCCGGCCGACCGCCCGCACCTGCTCACCGCCCTCGGCGCGATCGTCCGCGCCCCCGGCTGAGCCGCAGCCGGACGGGTGGCCCCGGCTTGACCTCGAGTGCGCTCCAAGCCCTAGCGTCGTCGGTGCGGGGGCGTACGGGAGGCGGGCGGTCCGATGAGGGTGCTGGTGACCGGTGGGACGAGCGGGCTCGGGCATGCGATGGCCGCCGCGCTCGCCGCCGCGGGGGCGGCGGTCGCGCTGACCGGCAGATCGGCCGAGCGGGCCGCGGCGGTGGCCGCGGACCTGCCCGGGGCCGTCGGCATCGGGCTCGACGTGCGGGACGAGGCTTCGGTCGCCGCGGCCGTCGGCCTGGCGTGGTCGACGCTCGGCGGGATCGACATGCTGGTCAACAACGCCGGCCTGGGGATGCGCACCGTCAACCCGCATTTCATGACGGACCCGCTGCCGTTCTGGGAGGTGCCGGTCGAGGGCTTCCGGGCGGTGGTGGAGACCAACCTGACCGGCTACTTCCTGGTGGCTCGCGAGGTGGTGCCCCGGATGCTGGCCGCGGGCGGCGGCCGGATCGTCAACATCGCGGTGAGCACCTCGACCATGCAGCGCGCCGGGTTCGTTCCCTACGGGCCGTCGCGGGCCGGCAGCGAGGCGCTGTCCCGGATCATGGCGGCCGACCTCCGGGGCTCGGGGGCCACCGTCAACCTGCTGCTGCCCGGCGGCCCGACCGCCACGGGCGTGCTGCCCCGGGGTGCGACGGCCGCGGACCGGCCGTTCCTGGAGCCGGCCGTGATGGGGCCGCCGGTCGTCTGGCTGGCGTCCGAGGAGGCGGCCGGAGTGCACGACGAGCGCATCGTCGCCGCGGAGTTCGAGGAGTGGCTGCGCGAGCGCGCCGGCGGTGGTCGGGGGTGACGCCGGCGCGGCCGGCCGGGCCCGGTGG
>NZ_JBHWBW010000345.1:1834-8556 GCF_042735675.1 Kitasatospora sp. NPDC059571 | reverse complement strand
ATCCCCCGGTCCGCAGGCTCGCCGCCCGCGGGCCGGGGGATCGCCGTACCCGGCCGGGGGAGGGCGGTGCCCGCCGCGGGCGCCCGCAGGCCGACCCGCCGGGCCGGCGCCCCGGCCCAGACCTCGCCGGGCCCGGTGGAGCGGGTCAGCACCGCGTTCGCGCCGACGACCGTGCCGGCCCCGACGGTGAGCACCCCCTCCTTGCAGACCACCTTGGCGCCGGCGCAGACCACCACCCCGTCCTCCAGCACCACCCTCCGCATCGCGCTCTCCTCCTGCGGCACCCAGGGGTCGGCGCGGCCGAGGGTGACGCCGTTGTAGAGCGTGACGTCCGCGCCGATCGTCGTGTACGGGTGCAGCACGGTGCCGAAGCCGCGGTGGAAGACGGTCAGGCCGGGCCCGACCTCCACCGCCGCGGGCACCTCCATGCCGTACAGCGCGAGGAGCTCCCGGACCAGGCGGCCGAACACCGGGTGCCGGCGGCGGTAGATCAGCGAGGTGACCAGCGACATGCCGCCCATTGTGACCGGACGGGCACCCTGCGTGTCAGTTCCGGGCGGGAAAAGCGCCGGGGGCCGCGCCCGGGGCTCCCACCCGGCGCGCGGCCCCCGACGGGCGCCCGCTGCCTCGCGTCCGGCCGTGCCGGCGATCGCGGCCGGTCCGGCCACGACACGTTCGCCTACTTCACGTCCGGCTACTTCACGTCCGGCACGGCGGTGTCGTTCTTGAAGGCGTCGAACACCTGCTGCGACTTGACCGGGTCCCACTTCACCGCGGACTCGCCGGTCGGCGTGCGGAAGTCGGCGTTGCCGATCGGCACGGTGATGCTCTTGCCGTCGCCGCCCGAGACGCTCTTCATGGCGAGGAACATCGAGGCGAGGTCGGTCAGGCCGGTGTCGTTGTCGACGATCAGCGTGCCGAGGCTCGAACTGACCATCGGGTAGAAGGCGAACGGGTTGAGCAGGGTGCCCGGCGAGGCCGCCTGCTTGGCCAGCGCGCCGAGGAACTTCTGCTGGTTGCGCATCCGGCCGAGGTCCTGGTCGGCCATCTGGTGCCGCTGCCGGACGAAGGCCAGCGACTGCTTGCCGTTCAGCGTCTGGCAGCCGGCCTTCAGGTCCAGCCCGGAGTCCCGGTCCTTCACGTCCTTGTCGATGCACATGTCCACACCGCCGACCGAGTCGACGATCCCGACGAAGCCGGCGAAGCCGATCTCCGCGTAGTGGTCGATGTGGATGCCCGTCCTGGTCTCGACGGTCTGCACCAGGAGCCGCCCGCCGCCGTTCGCGAACGACGCGTTGATCTTGGTGTCGTTGGCCTTGACGGTCTTCCCGCTGCCGCTGGTGTCCAGGTGCGACGGGACGGTCACCCAGGAGTCGCGCGGGATCGACATCAGCGTGTTCCCGTGGTCGCCGATGTGCAGGATCATCATCGAGTCGCTGCGCTTGCCCTGCGCGGAGCCGGTGTGCAGCGACTGCTCGTCCGCGTCGGAGAGGCCCTGGCGGCTGTCCGAGCCCACGATCAGCCAGTTGGTGCCCTTGCCCGCGGCCGGCCGGCCGTCGTAGGGCGCCAGCACGTTCTCGTGGGTGAGCTTGGAGTCCGCCCAGACGTAGGTGCCGACACCGGTCACCAGCAGCGCCGCCACCAGCGACAGCGCGGCCACCTTGATCTTCCGGCCGCGCGACCAGCGCGAGGCGGGCCCTGCCGGAGCGCCGCCGCCGGGCCCCTCCGGCCCGCCCGGTCCGCCCTGGCCCGGCCGTCCGGACCCGTACCCCTGCTGCGGCGGGATCGGCGAGCCGCCGCCCGCGCCGTAGCCGGCCGGCGCCCCAGCACCGAACGGCGCCCCCTGGCCGCCGCCCTGGCCCGGACGGCCGCCCTGGCCGCCCTGGCCGCCCGGCGCACCCTGGCCGCCCGCACCGGAGTACGGCCGGGCCGCCGCGCCGGCGCCGCGCGGGTTGAGCTCCGGCGGCAGCGGCGGCTCGGCGGCCGCCCCGCCCCGGCGGTACCCGCCGTCGCCCTGCCCGTAACCGCCGCCCCCCTGCGGGCGGTCCTCCTGCCACGTGTTCATGTGGGAGAGGATGCCCGAAAGCCGCCCGCCGCAGTACGCCGGATACCGCCCCGGGCCCCCTTGTAGCCGATTTGATGCACGGTGCGGACCCGGCGGCGGAAAGTTCACCTGCTGGAACCAACCTTGACCGGCCGAAACGGTGCGTGCTTGCATGACGGCATGGAGCAGCGAAGGATCCTCACGCGTCGGCGGCACGTCGACCTGCTGCGTGTGGCCCGCTCGCTGTGTCGTGGCTGACTGCTGACCGCCCCACCGTCGCTCGCCCGCACGCTCCGTCCGCCGGCACCTCGCAGCGCCCCCGGCGCCGCCCGCCGCGCCGGGCCGCCACCGCCGCCGGCCCCGGGGCCCACCCCGCCCGCCCCGCCACGACCCGAGGTGAATCACCCATGGCCACCGTCCTGTCCGTCTCCGGCTCGCCGTCCCGCACCTCCCGCACCACCCGGCTGCTCCGCCACGTCGACGCCCGCATCGCCGAGCACGGCCACGAGGTCCTCCCCTTCGAGGCCCGCTCCCTGCCGGCCGAGGCGCTGCTCTCGGCGGACACCTCGAACCCCGAACTCGCCCGCGCCATCGACCTGTTCGCGCAGGCCGACGGCATAGTCATCGGCACCCCGGTGTACAAGGCCGCCTACTCCGGCCTGCTCAAGACCCTGCTCGACGTGCTGCCGCAGTACGCGCTGCGCGACAAGGCCGTGCTGCCGCTGGCGACCGGCGGCAGCACCGCGCACGTGCTCGCCGTGGACTACGCGCTGCGCCCGGTGCTCAGCTCGATGGGGGCCGGGCACATCACCCAGGGCTGGTTCGTGCTGGACCGCCACATCACCGTCCGCGAGGACGGCTCCACCGAGATCGAGCGGGAGACGGACGTGCTGCTCACGCCGGTGGTGGACGCCTTCGCGGCCGCCCTGGCGCGCACCGGGGAACTCGCCGCCGCGCGCTGACCCCGGGGACGCGGGCGCCCGTCCCCTAGGGGTAGGCGCCGCGCAGCCCGTACATCTCCCGGTCACCGGGCTTCCTCCCGGCGGATGACGATCCGGCCGCCGGTGCCTCCTAACGTGTTCCTTACAGCACCACCCCGATCAGGGGTGGTGCTGGCCCCACCTCGAAGACGGGTGCCCGCGCCATGTCGCAGGACGGTCGCATCGGTCAGGCTGTGGGGCAACGGGTGGACGACGTATCGAGGAGAACCCAGTGACGACGGCAGCCAACGCCGTGCAGGACCCGCACCTTCCCGGCGGCTCGACCGCCATCGCCGCCTCCGCGCGCCAGGTGACCAAGGCGTACGGCGCCGGCGAGACCCGGGTGACCGCGCTCGACGCCGTCGACGTGGACATCCAGCGCGGGCGCTTCACCGCGATCATGGGCCCCTCGGGCTCCGGCAAGTCGACCCTGATGCACTGCCTGGCCGGTCTTGACACCGTCACCTCGGGGCAGATCAGCATCGGCGACACCGAGATCACCGGGCTGAAGGACAAGCAGCTCACCCGCCTGCGCCGCGACAAGATCGGCTTCATCTTCCAGGCGTTCAACCTGCTGCCGACCCTGAACGCCCTGGAGAACATCACGCTGCCGATGGACATCGCGGGCCGCAAGCCCGACCAGGCCTGGCTCGACCAGGTGATCGAGACGGTCGGCCTCGCCGACCGGCTCAAGCACCGCCCGACCCAGCTCTCCGGCGGCCAGCAGCAGCGCGTCGCGGTCGCCCGCGCCCTCGCCGCCCGGCCCGAGATCATCTTCGGCGACGAGCCCACCGGCAACCTCGACTCCCGCTCCGGTGCCGAGGTGCTCACCTTCCTGCGCCGCTCCGTCGACGAGCTCGGCCAGACCATCGTCATGGTCACCCATGACCCGGTCGCCGCCGGCTACGCGGACCGCGTGCTCTTCCTCGCCGACGGCCGGATCGTCGACGAGATGCACAGCCCCACCGCCGACTCCGTCCTCGAGCGCATGCGCCGTTTCGACGGCAAGCGCACCAGCTGAGCGGGGGTCCCACCGATGATTCTCAAGACCTCGCTACGCAGCTTCTTCGCCCACAAGGGGCGCATGGTCCTCTCCCTGATCGCCGTCGTGCTGTCGGTCGCCTTCATCTCCGGCACGCTCGTCTTCTCCAACACCGCCACCAGTACCTTCGACCGGCTGTTCGCCTCCACCGCCTCCGACCTGTCCGTCCAGAAGGCCAAGGACGACATCGCCGACGGCGAGCAGCGGGGCGGCAAGCCCTCCACCGTGCCGGTCGACACCGTGCAGAAGCTCGCCGCCCAGCCCGGCGTGAAGACCGCCCTCGGCCAGGTCTTCGTCCAGAACGCGATCCTGGTCGACCCGGCCACCAACAAGTCGGTCGGCCCGACCTCCGGCGCGCCCACGCTCACCGGCAACTGGGTCGACACCCCGCGCAACTCGGTCGACATCACCTCCGGCTCGGCCCCCGCGGGCAAGAGCCAGATCATGCTCGACGCCGACACCGCCAAGAAGGCCGGCCTGAAGCTCGGCAGCCCGCTGCGGGTCATCACCACGAGCGGCAACTACGACTTCACGCTCTCCGGCATCGTCACCTTCCGCACCACCAACCCCGGTGCCGCGCTGGCCTTCCTGGACACCCCCACCGCCCAGCAGGACCTGCTCGGCGAGACCGCGTTCACCACCGTCGAGCTCTACGGCGACGGCAGCCGCACGGACGACCAGCTCAAGCAGCAGGCCCTGGCCGCCCTCGGCAGCGGCTTCGACGCCAAGACCGCGGCGGAGCAGAAGGCCGAGAACGCCAAGGGCGTCGGCTCGTTCCTCAACTTCATGAAGTACGCCATGCTCGGCTTCGCCGGCATCTCGCTGCTGGTCGGCGGCTTCCTGATCATCAACACCTTCTCCATGCTGGTCGCCCAGCGCACCCGCGAGATCGGCCTGCTGCGCGCCCTCGGCGGCAGCCGCAGGCAGGTCAACCGCTCGGTGCTGACCGAGGCGCTGATCCTCGGCGTGCTCGGCTCGACGATCGGCCTCGGCGCCGGCCTCGGGCTGGCCGCCCTGCTGATCCAGCTGATGAAGGCCGTCGGGATGAACCTCGACGCCTCCTCGCTCGACGTCACCTGGACGGTCCCGGTCGCCTCCTACGCGGTCGGCATCCTGATCACCGTGCTGGCAGCCTGGATCCCGGCCCGCCGCGCCGGCCGGATCTCCCCGATGGCCGCCCTGCGCGACCACGGCACCCCGGCCGAGGCCCGCGCCAACCGCATCCGGGCGATCGTCGGCCTGGCCGTCACCGGCCTCGGCGCCGCCTCCCTCGCGGCGGCCGGTGCCTCGGACAAGGCCGCCCAGGGCGGCGAGCTGCTCGGCCTGGGCGTCCTGCTCAGCCTGGTCGGCTTCGTGGTCATCGGCCCGCTGCTGGCCACCGGCATCATCCGGGTGCTCGGCGCCGCCCTGCCCGCCCTCTTCGGACCGGCCGGCAAGCTGGCGCAGCGCAACGCCATGCGCAACCCGCGGCGCACCGGCGCCACCGCCGCGGCCCTGATGATCGGCCTGGCCCTGGTCACCGGCGCCTCGGTGGTGACCTCCTCGATGGTCAGCTCGGCCAACGCCCAGATCGACTCGTCGGTCGGCGCGGACTACATCATCACGGGCCAGGGCCCCGGCATCGAGGTCAGCCCGGCCGCGGTCACGGCCGCCAGGGCCACCCCGGGCCTGGCCCACATCACCGAGCAGAAGGCACTGCGCGCCGCTCTCACCGCCCCGGACGGCACCACCACCAAGACCAACGTGGTCGCGGCCTCCAAGACGTTCACCGAGGACTTCCACATGCCGGTCGCCACCGGCAGTGCCGAGGCGGCGTTCAACGGCGGCATCTCCACCGACCAGGACTTCGCCGACAAGCACCACCTGAAGGTCGGCGACCGGATCAAGGTCGACTACGGCCAGGGCCGCACCCAGACCCTGGCGGTCGGCGCCATCGTCAGCACCGGCAACTCGATGTTCGACAACGCCTTCTTCACCGGCATCGACACCGTCGCCCAGGTGATCCCGGCCGCCGACCTCCCCGGCGATGTCGCCATCTTCGGCAAGGCCGCCCCCGGCGCCGACCGGGCCGCTGCCCTGACCGCCCTGCAGAAGTCGGTGGCGGCCTACCCGCAGCTCACCGTCAAGGACCAGGCCGGTTACAAGGACCTGATCCAGAGCCAGGTGAACCAGCTGCTCTACATGGTCTACGGCCTGCTCGGCCTCGCCATCGTGGTCGCCGTCCTCGGCGTCGTGAACACCCTGGCGCTGTCCGTGGTCGAGCGGACCCGCGAGATCGGCCTGCTGCGGGCGATCGGCCTGTCCCGCCGCCAGCTGCGCCGGATGGTCCGCCTGGAGTCCGTGGTGATCGCGGTCTTCGGCGCCCTGCTCGGCCTCGGCCTCGGCCTCTCC
This sequence comes from Kitasatospora sp. NPDC059571, assembly GCF_042735675.1. Lineage (NCBI taxonomy): Bacteria > Bacillati > Actinomycetota > Actinomycetes > Kitasatosporales > Streptomycetaceae > Kitasatospora > Kitasatospora sp. NPDC059571. The sequence goes on along the minus strand of NZ_JBHWBW010000345.1, from coordinate 2,099 downwards.
TGGGGTGTCACCGCCCGCAAGGTGCTCGCCACCCAGGGGCTGGAGACCCTGACCATCCCCACGGGCACCATCGCCGGCATCCTGGTCGCCTCGGCCGTGGTCGGTCTGCTGGCCGCCCTGGTCCCGGCCTTCCGGGCCGGCCGGATGAACATCCTCGCGGCGATCGCCACCGACTGACCCGCAGGACGCACCACGACGGAGGCCGGGCCCTGCGCCCGGCCTCCGTCGCGTGCGGCGCCGGGCCGACCGGCCGAGGGCGGACGGC
>NZ_JBHWBW010000345.1:0-1824 GCF_042735675.1 Kitasatospora sp. NPDC059571 | reverse complement strand
GGGGGCCGGGGCCTCGGGCGCGGCGGTTTTCAACACCCGCCGCCCATGCCCCACCCCGCCCCCCCCGGCCGCCACCCGCCGGGCGGGGGGGGGGGCCCCCGGCCCCCCCCCGCGTCCGGCGCCGGCCGCACCGTCCGAGGCCGTCCGCAGCGTCCAGCGCCGCTACCCGCTACCCGCTGCCGCGCCGACCGGGCGCCCGCCCGGGCCGGTTCAGGGGCAGCTGATGTCGCTCCCCGTCGCCGCGCTCACGGTCGGGTCGGAGGCCGCCGCGGCCGCCGGTGCCGCCGACGGTGCGGCCGGTCCGCTGCTGCGGGCCGGCGACGGCGTGGCGGTCGACACCCCGGCCACGCCGCGGTAGTCCGCCCCCACCACCACCTGCAGGGTGGCCCCCAGCCCCGGCGTCCGGACGAGTTCGGCCCCCGGCAGCGCGGCGGCGAGCGTCCTCGCCGACTCGTCCCAGCGCGGGTCGTAGCGGACGGCGGTGCGCCCGGCGGGTCCGTCCGCGTTGGCCGGGGTGCCGGTGGTGGCGAAGCCGGCCGTGCGCAGGTCGGTGTCGACCCGGGAGCCGAGGCCGGTGGCCCCCGCCCCGTTGAGCACCTGGACGCGGATCTGCCCGGGCGGCACCGTTCCGGCCGCGGAGGCGCTCGGCGCGGCGGAGACCACCGGGGCCTGCTCCGGACGGCCGGTCAGCGACCGCCCGTGCCGGACGGCGTCGAAGAGGGCCTTGGCCCCCTTGGTGTCCCAGAGCACCGTCGAACCCCAGCCGGGGACCTGGTGGTCCACCACGGACACCGGGACGGTGGCGAAGTCGGCCGAGGACGCGGACAGGTCCTTCAGCCGGGTGGCGAACTCGAGCAGCGCGTCGCCGCTCAGCCCCTTGTCGGCCTTGACCGACTTCAGCACCGACCCGAGGACGGTGCTCAGCCGCGCCGGGTCGAGCAGCACGTCCTGGGCGGTGGCCTGGTGGAGCAGCTGGGCGACGAACCGCTGCTGCCGGTGCATCCGGCCGAGGTCGGAGCTGCCGTCGACGTGCCGGGCGCGGACGTACCGGAGCGCCCCGGCGCCGTCCAGCCGGGTGGTGCCGGCCGGCAGGTCGAGGCCGGAGTAGTCGTCCTTGAGCGGCTTGGCGGTGCAGACCTCGACGCCGCCGAGGGCGTCCACGGTGCCGACGAAGGAGAGGAAGTCGACCTGGAGGTAGTGGTCGATCCGCAGGCCGGTGTTCTGCTCCACCGTGCGGACGGTCAGCGGAGCCCCGCCCATCCCGTACGCCGCGTTGATCTTGCCCTTGCCGGCCGGCACCTGGCGGTGGGTTGCCCGGTCCTCGTGGGCGGGGATGTCGACGTAGGAGTCCCGCGGGATGCTCACCACGCTGGCCCGCCCGCCGTCGCCGGAGAGCTGGACGATCATCATGGTGTCGGTGCAGTGGCAGGACTCGCCGCCCGCGTGCAGCACGTTCTTGAGGGTGTCCTCCGGGATGCCCTCGCGGTCGTCGGTGCCGACCACGAGGAAGGTGGTGAGCCCGTCGTCGGCGGGCCGCTCCGTCCCGCCGATCGCGTCGACCCGCTGGATCGCGTCGCCGAGCCCGTGCAGGACGACCCAGCCGCCGCACGAGGTGGCCAGCACCGCCAGCGACACCGCACCTGCGGTCAGCCGCCCCCAGCGCCGGTGCCGCCGCCGGACCGGGACGGCCCTGCGGCCGGGTGCCCCGGCCCGGCGACGGGGCGGCGGGAGGGCGGGGCGGGGCGTGCGGCGCATCCCGGGATGGTAGGCCGGTGCCCCGGCCGCCCCCGGGACGGCGCGCCGCTCTGCACAGGGTCACCGCTG
>NZ_JBHWBW010000344.1:0-8586 GCF_042735675.1 Kitasatospora sp. NPDC059571 | reverse complement strand
CGGGGGCCCCCCGGGCTCGCGCCCGCTCCCGGGGTGGCCCCTGCCCCGGGGGCACCCCCCCCGGGGGCGGGGGGGGCCCGGGGGGGGGGGCCGCCCGCGCGGCGCCGGGCGGGCCCCGGCCAGTGCGCCGCCGCCGAGCAGGCCCGGCAGTCCGGCGCGGTCCACCGCGGGGGTGCCGCGCCGGCGGGCGAACCAGCCGCGCCGGCCCCGGCCGTCCGGCTCCGGCACCGCGGCCGGCTCGGGCGCACCGTCCTCCGGCCCGGGCCAGCCGACCCCGTCCAGCTCGACGTAGAGCTCGGTGCCGTCCGGGGCGGCCACGGTGCGCGGCCGGCCGCGCAGCGATCCGTACGGGGCGGCGGCGTCCAGTTCCTCGCGGGCCCGGCGGCGCATCGACCGGCCGACGGTGAGGCGCTCTATCGCGACGCCGGCGGCGGCCCCGGCCGCCACCACGCCCAGCGAGATGCCGATCAGCCCGGCACGGCTGACACCGGCCGAGGCCGTGCCGGCGGCCTTGGCCACGGCGGCCACCGGATTGCCGGGGACGGGTTCGGTCATGGGGTCGAGGCGCCCACGTAGCGGCGGGGCACCCGGGAGCCGATCCGGGTGATGATCTCGTAGCTGAGGGTGCCGCAGGCCCGGCCCCAGTCCTCGGCGGTGGGCTCGCCGTGCTCGCCGCTGCCGAAGACCCGGACCTCCTCGCCCACCTCGGGGGCGTCGCCGCCGAGGTCCACCACGAACTGGTCCATCGCGACCCGGCCGGCGACCGTGCGCCACTTGCCGCCGATCTGGACGGGCCCGGTGTTGGAGGCGTGCCGGGGGATACCGTCGGCGTACCCGACCGGGACGAGCCCGAGGGTGGTGTCGCCGGGTGTCGTGTAGTGGTGCCCGTAGCTGACGCCGTGCCCGCCGGGCACCTGCTTGACCAGGGCCAGCCGGGTGGTCAGCGACATCACCGGGCGCAGCCCGAAGTCGGCGGGGGTGCCGACGTCCGGCACCGGGGAGAGGCCGTACATGGCCAGGCCCGGCCGGACGAGGTCGTAGTGGGACTGCGGCAGCAGCAGGGTCGCCGGGGAGTTCGCCAGGTGGCGGACCTCGGGGCGGACCCCGGCGGCCTCGGCGTGCGCGACGGCGGACGCGAAGGCGTCCAGCTGAACCTGGATGGACGGGTGCCCGGGCTCGTCCGCGGCGGCGAAGTGCGACCAGAGGCCGACCACCTCGACCATGCCCTCGGCCTGGGCGCGCAGCGCGGCGGCGACCAGCTCCGGCCAGTCGTGCGGCTGGCAGCCGTTGCGGCCCAGCCCGGTGTCGGCCTTGAGGTGGATGCGGCCGGGCACGCCGGTCGCCCGGACGGCGTCGAGCAGCTCGTCCAGGGCCCAGCGGCCGCTGACCGACACGTCGACGTGCGAGCGCAGCGCCTGCTCCCAGGGGCCGCCCGGCGTCCAGAGCCAGCACAGGATGCGGGCCTCGCGCGGGCCGATCCCGGCGGCGCGCAGGGCGAGCGCCTCCTCGGGGGTGGCGGTGCCGAGCCAGCGGACGCCCGCGGCGACCGCCTCGCGGGCGCACGGCAGCGCGCCGTGGCCGTAGGCGTCCGCCTTCACCACGGCCATCAGCGCGGCATCGGTGCGGGCGCCCAGTGCGGCGAGGTTCTCGCGCAGGGCGGACAGGTCGATGGCGGCCTCGGCCCGTACCCCGTGGGTGAGGGCCGTCGTCCCGGTCGTCTTCGCAGTGGTCATCGCGTATCAGTCTCCCAGACCGGCGCCGGTGCCCGGCCCACGGCCCCGGCGGGCCGCGGTGGTCATCCCGGAAAGACGCGTGAAACGGAGTATCCGGTTCCGCGACCGCGGAAGGAAAGACCGACACCGGCACCGGGCCGGGGCCGGCCTACCCGTCGCCGGCGCGGACCGCCCGCCAGACCGCCGGCAGCGCCGCGGCGACCTCCGGGGCGGTGACCGGGGCGCCGTCGGCCGCGCGGCGACCGGCCAGGCCGTGCAGGTAGGCGGCGACCGAGGCGGCGTCCAGCGGGGCGAGCCCGGCCGCCAGCAGCGAGCCGGCCAGCCCCGCCAGCACGTCGCCGCTGCCCGCGGTGGCCAGCCAGGAGGTCCCGGTCGGGTTCACCCGGACGGCGCCGCCCGGGTCGGCCACGACCGTGGTCGAGCCCTTGAGCAGCACGGTGGCGCGGTACGCGGCGGCCAGTCGGCGCGAGGTGGCGAGCCGGGTCGCGGCGAGGTCGTCCGCGGCCGGCGGCGGGCCGTCGAAGGCCCCGGCGAGCAGCCGGGCCGCCTCCCCGGTGTGCGGGGTGAGCAGGACGGGCGCCCGCCGCCCGGCGAGTGCGCCCGGGCCGAGCCGGGCCAGCTCGGTCAGGCCGTCGGCGTCCACCAGCACCGGCACGTCCGCGGCCAGCGCCTCGGCGAGGGCCCGCGCGGCGCCGTCCCCGCCGCCCGGTCCGGCCACCCACGCCTGGACCTTCCCGGCCCCGGCCGGCCCGCCGTCGGTCACCAGCGTCTCGGGGAAGCGCCGCACCACCTCCGCGGCCGCGGTGCCGGCGTACCGCACCGCACCGGCGCCGCCGTGCAGCGCGCCCGCGACGGCCAGCACCGCCGCCCCGGGGTAGCGCGCCGAGCCGGCCGCCACGCCGACCACCCCGCGGCGGTACTTGTCGCTCTCGGCGGCCGGCACCGGCAGCAGCCGGGCCACGTCCGCGTGCTGCAGCACCGACACCGCGGCCTCCGGCGTCTCCAGCCCGATCCCGACCAGCTGCAGCGCGCCCGCGTACCCGGCGCCCGGGTCGATCAGCAGGCCCGGCTTGTACGTGCCGAAGCAGACCGTCACGTCCGCCCGCAGGGCCGCACCGGGCACCTCCCCGGTGTCCGGGTCGACGCCGCTGGGCACGTCCACCGCCACCACCCGGCCCCGCCGCGGCAGCGTCGCGAACGGCTGCGCCTGCGGCCGCAGGCCGCCCCGGCCGCCGATCCCGACGATGCCGTCCAGCACCAGGTCGGCGGCGGAGAAGGCGGCCCGGTCGTCGGTCACCCGCCCGCCCGCGGCCAGCAGGGCGGCCAGGCCTGCCGCGTGCGCCTTCCCGGGCGACAGCAGCAGGGCCTCCACCCGGGCGCCGCGGCGGGCCAGCCGGGCGCCCGCGTACAGGGCGTCACCGCCGTTGTCGCCGCTGCCCGCCAGGACCAGTACCCGGGCGCCGTAGACCCGGGGCAGCAGGCGGGCGCAGGTGGCCGCCAGGCCGGCCGCGGCGCGCTGCATCAGCGCCCCGTCGGGCAGACGGGCCATCAGGGCGGCCTCGGCGGCGCGGACCTGTTCGACGGTGTGCGCGTGGCGCATGCCAGCCCTCCCGGGGCAGCTCGGTCGGCGGGCGGGTCCGGCGGCCCGTCAGCCTTCGGCGATCACTACCGCCGACGCTACGCCCGCGTCGTGACTCAGCGACACGTGCCACGACCGCACGCCGAGTTCGGCGGCGCGGGCGGCGACCGTACCGGTGACCCGCAGCACCGGCCGGCCGGAGTCCTCGGTGTGCACCTCGGCGTCCGTCCAGTGCAGGCCGGCGGGCGCGCCCAGCGCCTTCGCGAGCGCCTCCTTGGCGGCGAACCGGGCCGCCAGCGAGGCGATGCCGCGGCGCGCGCCGGAGGGCAGGTGCAGTTCCGCCGGGGTGAACAGCCGGTCCGCCAGGTTCGGGGTGCGCTCCAGCGACGCCTCGAACCGCCCGATCTCCGCGACGTCGATGCCGACCCCGATGATCACCCTCAGCACTCCTTCGCGACACCGGCCGTTGCCGGGGACTGTACGGCACACTTTCGAGTGAGAACCGCTTCGAGCCCCCTCCGGTGTCGGTCCGTACGCCTACCGTGTGCCACGGCACCGATCGGCAGGAGGGAGAAGGGCCATGGTCGCCATGCCGGCCGTCGAGCACCCGCTGCCTGCGGACGACGTGCTGCGGACACCTCCTGGAGCTGGAAACCCCGCCGGGCCGAGATCACGTCGACCCGTCCGCAGAAGGACCGCGAGGCCAAACGCCTCGGCTATGCCGCCGCCGGCATCCCCTGCTGCCTGCTGATCGACCGGGACGAGGGGCAGGCCACGCTCTTCACCGACCCGGCGGACGGCGACTACACCGCGCACGTCCAGGTCTCCTTCGGCAAGCCGCTCGACCTGCCCGCGCCGTTCTCCTTCGCGCTCGACACAGAGCCCCTGCGGTAGCGCGAGGCTGCCGCAGGGGCTCCGGCCGGAGCGGGGCCGGCTACTCGACGGTGACCGACTTCGCCAGGTTGCGCGGCTGGTCCACCTCGTGGCCCTTGGCGGTGGCGAGCTCGCAGGCGAAGACCTGCAGCGGCACGGTCGACACCAGCGGCTGGAGCAGCGTCGGGGTGACCGGGATGCGGATCAGGTGGTCCGCGTACGGCACGACGGCCTCGTCGCCCTCCTCGGCGATCACGATGGTCCGCGCGCCGCGGGCCCGGATCTCCTGGATGTTGGAGACGATCTTGTCGTGCAGGATCGAGCGCCCGCGCGGCGACGGGACGACCACGACGACCGGCAGGCCCTCCTCGATCAGGGCGATCGGGCCGTGCTTGAGCTCGCCGGCGGCGAAGCCCTCGGCGTGCATGTACGCCAGCTCCTTGAGCTTCAGCGCGCCCTCCAGGGCGACCGGGAAGCCCACGTGGCGGCCGAGGAAGAGCACCGAGCGGGCGTCGGCCAGCGAACGGGCCAGCTCGCGGACGGGCTCCATGGTCTCCAGCACCTGCTCCACCTGCTTCGGCGCGTCGCCGAGCTCGCGGATGATGGTGAAGATCTCGTCGCCCCACTTGGTGCCGCGGACCTGGCCCAGGTAGAGGGCGACCAGGTAGCAGGCGACCAGCTGGGTCAGGAACGCCTTGGTCGAGGCGACCGCCACCTCGGGGCCGGCGTGGGTGTACAGCACCGCGTCGGACTCGCGCGGGATGGTCGAGCCGTTGGTGTTGCAGATCGCCAGCACCTTGGCGCCCTGCTCGCGGGCGTGCCGCAGCGCCATCAGGGTGTCCATGGTCTCGCCGGACTGCGAGATGGCGATGACCAGGGTGCGGTCGTCCATGATCGGGTCGCGGTAGCGGAACTCCGAGGCGACCTCGACCTCGCAGGGGATGCGGGTCCAGTGCTCGATCGCGTACTTGGCGATCATGCCGGCGTGGAAGGCGGTGCCGCAGGCCACGATGACGACCTTGTCGACCTCGCGCAGCACCTGGTCCGGGATGCGCAGCTCGTCGAGGGTGAGCCGGCCGTCGGTGCCGATCCGGCCGAGGAGGGTGTCGGCGACGGCCTTCGGCTGCTCGGCGATCTCCTTGAGCATGAAGTAGTCGTAGCCGCCCTTCTCGGCGGCGGAGGCGTCCCAGTCGACGTGGTACTCACGGACCTCGGCCGGGTTGCCGTGGAAGTCGGTCACCGTGACGCCCTCGCGGCGCAGCTCGACGACCTGGTCCTGACCGAGCTCGACCGCCTCGCGGGTGTGCGCGATGAACGCGGCGACGTCCGAGGCGAGGAAGTTCTCGCCCTCACCGCGGCCGACCACCAGCGGGGAGTTGCGGCGGGCGCCGACCACCACGTCGGGGGCGTCGGCGTGCACCGCCACCAGGGTGAACGCGCCGTCCAGCTGGCGGCAGACCGCCCGCATGGCCTCGGCCAGGTCGCCGTCGTAGGCCTCGGCGAGGAGGTGGGCGACGACCTCGGTGTCGGTCTCGGAGCGCAGGGTGTGGCCGCGCTCGGCGATCTCGGCGCGCAGCTGCGCGAAGTTCTCGATGATGCCGTTGTGGACGACGGCGACCTTGCGGTCGTCGTCCAGGTGGGGGTGGGCGTTGGCGTCCGTGGGGCCGCCGTGGGTCGCCCAGCGGGTGTGGCCGATGCCCGTGGTGCCGGCCGGGAGAGGGTTCTCGGCCAGCGACTTCTGAAGGTTGGCGAGCTTGCCCGCCCGCTTGTCCGTGGTGAGGCTCCACTGCCCGTCGGGCCCCTGGGTCTGCACTGCCACACCGGCGGAGTCGTACCCCCGGTACTCCAGCCGTTGCAGGCCCGCGATCACTACGTCCAGGGCCGACTGGGACCCCACATATCCAACGATTCCGCACATGCGTGCCAGCATATGCGGCGTTCTGCACCCCCCGTTCCCCCCGGCGCTCACCGCGGCCGTGGCCGGCCGCCACCTAGCGTGACCGACACCACAGGACCCGGGAGGGCCGCTTCCGACGACAATGGAGGATGTGCTGACCGAACTCTGTACGCGGGGCGCCCCCTCAGTGCCCACCCCCTCCCCGTACGTGGATCTGGACCGGGCCGAGTGGAGCGCCCTGCGCGAGCGCACCCCGCTGCCGCTGACCGCCGAAGAGGTGGAGCGGCTGCGCGGCCTGGGCACCGCCCTCGACCTCGACGAGGTCCGGGACGTCTACCTGCCGCTGTCCCGGCTGCTGAACCTCTACATCCACGCCACCCACGAGCTGCGGGGCGCGGTCGGCACCTTCCTGGACACCCCGGACACCGAGCGCACCCGGACGCCGTTCGTCATCGGCGTCGCCGGCTCGGTCGCGGTCGGCAAGTCCACCACCGCGCGCCTGCTGAAGGCGCTGCTGGCCCGCTGGCCGGAGCACCCGCGGGTGGAACTGGTCACCACCGACGGCTTCCTGCTCCCCAACGCCGAGCTGCGCCGGCGCGGCCTGATGGCCCGCAAGGGCTTCCCCGAGTCGTACGACCGGCGGGCGCTGATGCGCTTCGTCGCGGACGTGAAGGCGGGCAAGGAGCGGGTGACCGCCCCGGTCTACTCGCACCTGGTCTACGACATCGTGCCGGACGAGCAACTCACCGTGGAGCGGCCGGACATCCTGATCGTGGAGGGCCTGAACGTCCTCCAGCCGGCCATGCCCGGCAACGACGGCCGGACCAGGCTCGCGGTGGCCGACTACTTCGACTTCTCGATCTACGTCGACGCCCGCACCGACGACATCGAGCACTGGTACCTGGACCGGTTCCGCAAACTCCGCGAGACCGCCTTCCAGGACCCGAACTCCTACTTCCGCCGGTTCACCGAGGTGCCGGAGGAGGAGGCCATGGACTACGGCCGGCAGGTCTGGCGCACCATCAACAAGCCCAACCTGCTGGAGAACGTACTGCCGACCCGCGGCCGGGCCACCCTGGTGCTGCAGAAGGGCCAGGACCACAAGGTCCGCCGCGCGCTGCTGCGCAAGCTCTGACCCGGCCTCAGCACACCGACAGGCCCCGGGGGATCACTCCCCCGGGGCCCGCGGCGTACGACTGCGCCGCGGCCGCGGATCAGCCGAGGTGGGTGCGCACGGCGGCCGCCAGGCGGTTCGCCACCGCCTTGGCCTGCACCTCGTCGGCGGCCTCCACCATGACCCGCACCAGCGGCTCGGTGCCGGACTTGCGCAGCAGCACCCGTCCGGTGGAGCCGAGTTCGGCCTCGGCCTCGGCGACCGCGGCGGCGAGCTCGGCGCAGGTGTCGACCCGGCTCTTGTCGACGCCCTTGACGTTGATCAGTATCTGGGGCAGCCGGGTCATCACCGCGGCCAGGTCGGCCAGCGACTGCTTGGTGGCGGCCAGCCGCGCGCCGAGCATCAGGCCGGTGAGGGTGCCGTCGCCGGTGGTCGCGTGGTCGAGCAGGATGACGTGGCCGGACTGCTCGCCGCCGAGGGCGAAGCCGTGCTGCTTCATCTCTTCCAGCACGTAGCGGTCGCCGACCGCGGTCTGCACCAGGTCGATGCCCTCGCGCTCCATGGCGAGCTTGAAGCCCAGGTTGGACATCACGGTGGCCACGGCCGTGTTGCCGCGCAGGGTGCCGGCCTCCTTCATGGCGACCGCGAGGATGGCGATGATCTGGTCGCCGTCGACCTCGTTGCCGTCCGCGTCGGCGGCCAGGCAGCGGTCGGCGTCGCCGTCGAGCGCCACGCCGAAGTCGGCGCGGTGCTCCTTCATCGCGACCCGCAGCTTGTCCAGGTGCGTGGAGCCGACGCCGTCGTTGATGTTGAGGCCGTTCGGCTCGGCGCCCAGCGTATAGACGACCTCGGCGCCGGCCCGGGCGAAGGCCTCCGGGGCGACCCGGGCGGCGGCGCCGTGCGCGCCGTCGATGACCACCCGGATGCCGTCGAGGCGGTTCGGGAGGACGGCGACCAGGTGGGCGACGTACTTGTCGAAGCCCTCGGTGTACTGGCGGACCCGGCCGACCGCGGCGCCGGTGGGGCGCTTCCAGTCCTCGTCGGCACCGACCCCGTAGCGGCGGTAGTGCTCCTCGATGGCGTCCTCGATGGCGTCGTCCAGCTTGTGGCCGCCGCGGGCGAGGAACTTGATGCCGTTGTCGGGCATCGCGTTGTGGCTGGCCGAGAGCATCACGCCGAAGTCGGCGCCGAGCGCGCCGGTCAGGTAGGCGACGGCGGGCGTGGGCAGCACGCCGACCCGCAGGACGTCGACGCCGGCGCTGGCCAGGCCGGCGATCACGGCGGCCTCCAGGAACTCGCCGGAGGCCCGCGGGTCGCGGCCGACGACGGCGACCGGCCGGTGCCCCACGAACGCACCCGCGTCACCGAGCACGAGCGCCGCGGCGACCGA